>DASUNJ010000739.1:0-2238 GCA_036277235.1 Thermoanaerobaculia bacterium
GAGGGGCCGGAGGCCCGGGGACCCGCGGAGGTGACTTTCCGCCTCGCGGCCGGAACCCTTCGCCCCGTGGAGGTTCCAAAAGGCGCGATCCTGCGCGACCTTCAGACTTCGCTGGTCCTCTCCGAGGTCATCACCACGGGCGAGTCCTGGCTCCTCTTCGAAACGGCCGAAGGAGTCCGCGTCCGCTTCGCGGTTCCAGCGAAGAAGGATCTCGAAGTGCCGGCGGTGTCGGCGGCGGGGCCGCTGCCCGGACGGGTGATCGACACGGCGACCCGGCAGCCGATCGCGGGCGCCTGGGTCTGGTCGGCGGACGATCCCGGCCGCTTTGTCCGGACGGACGAGCAGGGCACCTATCGGATGCAGCCCTCCTTCAGCCTGTGGATCGCGGCGGCCGGCCATCTCCCCGAGATCGTGGACGAGTCGACCCCTCGCCCGCCGGGAAGCCTCCCGCCCATTGCGCTCGATCTCGAGGTGGCGGAGGGGGCGCCGGAGGCGGAGTCCGTCCGGGGCCGCATGCTCACCGGGCGGATCGAGGACCGGCAGGGCAGGCCGGCCGCGGACGCGGAGGTCGTGATCGAGGGAATCGAGACGGTGGCGACCACGGGGCCGGACGGCCGCTTTGCTTTTGCCGAGGTGCCGTACGGTTGGAACGACATGGTCGTCCACCAGCCGGGCGCCTTGGCCCAACGCCTCCCGCGGTTCGAGGTGGGGCAGGGAGACGGGGCTCTCGACCTCGGTTCCCTCCGCCTGGACGAGGAGGAGATCTTGACGGCCCGCGTCGTCGATCCGGAGGGGCGGCCGGTCGCGCGGGCCGAGATCTGGGCAGGGTTGTGGGAGCTGACGGGAAAGGTGCCGGCCGCGGTGACGGGTCCGGACGGAATCTTCACGCTCCGCGCCTCCCGCTGGCAGCCTCTTTACCTGACCGTCTGCGGATCGGGCATCGTCCCTCTGGGGCTGTTCCTCCCGCAGTTCTTCCCTGAGGAGACGCTCCTCGTGACCGCGCGGCCCGGCGCTGTTCTCACCGGCCGCATGACCGGGGGGGACGGCCTGCCGGCCTCCGGTTCGTATGCGGCTGTGGGCCTGGTCGGCGATTCCGGCAGGTACCCGTTTCACAATTGTGCAGGGGGAGCGCGGAGCGAGACGGACGAGGCGGGCCGCTTCCGGATCACCGGTCTGGAGCCGGGGCTGTATTCGGTCACCTACCGGGAGCCCATCACGCTCGGAGCCGGCGAGTCGCGCGAGGTCGCCCTCCAGGAAGGGGAGAGGGAGATGGGCGCAGCGCTCTCCGGACGGCTCCTCGACGCCGGGGGACAGCCGGTCCCCGGGGCTGTGGTCACCCTCCGCTCCCTTGAAGACCATGGCCACTACGCCACCATGCGCGAGGAGAGCTCCCGCACCGATGCGGACGGCAACTACCGGCTGACGTTCGAAAAGCCCGGCCTGAAGATCGACAAGTCGTCGCTCGGCGTCACCCGTCATGGCCAGACCCTCGTCCTGGCCGGCTGGTCTTCCTGGGAAGGACCGGAGGTGCTGGAGCGCGAGGGCCGGTACGACATCACCCTGAAGGATGATCCGGGACCGCGGTTCGAGCCGCAGCCGGCCAGGGTGCAGCCCATCGAGCCGGTGTCTACCATCGCCGGCCGCATCCTCGGTCTCGCTCCCGAGGAGCTGGCCCGGGTGAAGGTCATGGCCAGGCTTTCCTTCGATTACAGCTACTGGAAGGTCGGCTCGGTCGATCCCCAGGGGAGCTACCGCCTGGAGGGCCTCGCTCGGGATGGCTGGTGGATCCGGGCCGAGGCCGCGGACCGCACGCTCTTCGACGCCGTTCACATCCCGGAGGGCGAGGCCCGCATCAATCGCGATCTCGTCTTCGAGCCGGTCGCCGAGGTCACCGGCCGGGTCGAAACGACCGGGAATGAGCCGGTCGCGGATGCGACGGTCAGCCTTCGCCACCAGGCCGTCGAGCTTCAGACGCGGAGGCCGGCCGCCGGAGCCCGGACCCGGAGCGACGGCTACTTCTCGATCCGGCTCCCGGAGGGCGAGTACGAGGCAAGGGCGAGCAAGGACGGCTTCGTCCCCGCGAGCGAGGTGCCTTGGGATGCCGTGAGCGTGGAGGACGGCAAGGGGGATGACGCCTATCTCACGCTGCTGCCCACCATCGTGCTGCGCGGCCGCATCCTCGGCCTGCCGGCGGACCAGGACGACATCAAGATTCAGGCGACCCTCGTGGACGGCGAA
>DASUNJ010000740.1:0-7323 GCA_036277235.1 Thermoanaerobaculia bacterium
CGGGTCTCGGCGCGGGAGCTGGTGGCGCGGGTGGGCGCCCCCCTCGCCACTTCCCGGCTGCGGACGGAGGTGGCGGCCCGCGAGCGCGCCGCCCGCGAGGAGGCCGAGGCCACCAGCCGCGCCAAGGACGAGTTCCTCGCCATGCTCAGCCACGAGCTGCGCAACCCCATCGGCGCCATCACCAACGCCGCCCACGCGCTGTCCTCCCTGCGCGGTTCGGGCGAGCGCACGGAGCGCCTGGCCCAGATCGTCGCCCGCCAGAGCACCCATCTCACCGGGCTCCTCGATGACCTCCTGGACGTGGCACGGGTCACGGCCGGCAAGATCGAGCTGCGGCGCCGGCCCGTGGACCTGGCCGGGATCGTCGAGCGCTGCCGGCGCACGCTGGAGGAGGGCGGCCGCGACAGCCACCACCGGCTGGAAGTACACACCGCGCCAGCCTGGGTGGAGGGAGATCCGACCCGGCTCGAGCAGGTGCTGACCAACCTCGTGGAGAACGCCTTCAAGTACACGCCGCCGGGAGGCACGATCCGGATCGAGGTCGGCACCCAGGGCGGCCCCGATGGAGATACGGCCGTGCTGCGCGTCCAGGATACGGGCGTGGGCATCTCGCCCGACGTCCTGCCGAAGATCTTCGACCTGTTCGTCCAGGGGGAAAGGTCGCTCGACCGTATCGAGGGGGGGCTCGGCATCGGCCTCACGCTGGTGCGGCGGCTGGTGGAGCTGCACGGCGGCGGGGTGGAGGCGCGCAGCGGCGGCCGGGGCCAGGGGAGCGAGCTCGTGGTGCGCCTGCCGCTGCTCGCGCCTCCGCTGGAGGACGGGGAGGCCCCGGCGCGGTCCGGCCGGTCCGCGCACCGCGTGCTGATCATCGAGGACAATCCTGACGCCCGGGAAGCGCTGCAGATGCTCCTGGAGCTCGAAGGCCATGAGGTCGAGACCGCGGCGGACGGTCCCACGGGCGTGGAGCTGGCCGGCCGTTTCCGTCCCGACCTCGTGCTCCTGGACATCGGCCTGCCGGGCGAGAACGGCTACGACGTCGCCCGCCGCTTCGCCGAGCATCCGGCGCGCTCCCGCATGCGCCTGGTGGCGCTCACCGGCTATGGCCAGGAGAACGACCACCTCCGCTCCCGCGAGGCCGGCTTCGACCTCCACCTGGTGAAGCCGCTGGAGCTCGCGCGCCTGCGCGAGCTCCTCGCGGGACTGTGAATGTAGGGGCGGCCCTTGTGGCCGCCCTCCGGAAGGGCACCCACAAGAGGTGCCCCTACAGAGGGATCCTGCTAGTGGTGGTGCCCCTCGGTCTCGTCGGCCGCGACCCCTTCCAGGATCACGTCTCCCGAACCTCTGCCGCGGCTGAAGTCGAGCTGCCCGCGGATCTCCCCACCGGGGAAGAGGGTGCTGTGGACGTTCGCATAGGCGATGCCGCTGCGCATGGCCCGCAGGACCTTGTGCATCTGGCCTGCCCCGATCCCCTGTGCGGAGACGGCGAGCACGTCGTCGGCATCCGCCGTTCCGGAGATGGAGCCGGGAGACGGGGGACAGGGCTGAGTGCCGGCCGGGCCGTTGCCCAGGTTCGAGCAGAGGAAGATCACGATGGCGCCGTTGACCCCCTTCTGGGCGAAGTGGATGTGAGCCTGCGTGATCGATCCCTGCAGGCCGGAATACGAAAGCTCGTAGGCGATGGTGTTCTCGTCCTGGTTGATCCGGGCGGTGAAGCGGCCCGTGGCCGGCGTGGAGATCGCCGGCACCTCCTCGAACCCCTGCAACTGCGTGGTCTTGTTCCCCCTGCCCTGCGCCCAAGCCGGCAGGGCAAGAGCCGTGAACAGTGCAACCAGAATCAGCACCCTGACACCCGTCCTACCCATCGTTCACCTCCTTCCGCCTCACCGGAGGCGGGAATGTAGATCAGAGTTTTATGCAAGATACCGGCCCTCGGGCCGCGGATGCGCCTCGACCGGTGAGTCCCGCGTTCCGGTCCTCGGGTTCAAGGGGGATCAGTTGCCGTAGACGAAGAGGAAGCTGCCGTCCTTGATCGTATCGATCACCGGGCCGGCGCTCTCCCTGGGAAGGGCGGGGCAACCCCAGCTCCGGCCGATCCGGCCGTGGACGCGGGCGTGCTCGGGGCTCACGTACCAGGCGCCGTGCATCACGATGTAGCGCGACTCGGCGAGGTCGTTGACTCCGCTCTCCAGGCCGCGGAGCTTGAGCGAATAGCCGTTGCCGCCGGTGTAGGTGCCGGCGGTCAGGAACAGGCCGAGGCTCGACTGGTGGCTGTCGGGCTGGTTCGAGAAGCGCGTGGCGTAGTTGTCGCCGCTGCCCTGGCCGTGGGCCACGAGCTCGCGGAACAGCACCTTGCCGTTCGCCAGGTCGAGCACCCAGAGCCGCGGCTTCGTCGAGGGCAGCGAATAGTCGATGACGGTCAGCAGGTCGTCGCGGCCGGAGAACCCGCTGGCGCGGGCTGCGTCAACCGCGTCGAGCGCGCGCGACAGGACCTTCGGAGACAGGCCGCGGGCGCCGTCGTGGGAGAGCACCGCCTTGACCACCTCGGGCGCGGCGTGCGCGGGAGACGGCAACAGCAGAGCCAGCATCGCCAATATCGCCGATGTCGCCAGCGCGGCGAGCGCCCCGGCAAAAGCCGAAGGGATCCGAAACATTGAGGGCAGTATAACCCCGCCCTCTGAAAAGCAAAAGGGGGAAGGTTTCCCTTCCCCCTTTCAAGAATCCTGGATTGGGTTTGTGCTTACTGGTTGCAGGCGTTCAGGGCGTTGACGAAGCCGTGGCCGTAGAACTCGTCGTGGCCGGTCGGGCCGGAGTCCGTCGAGCTCTGGTGGAGCTTCGCCTTGAGGGCGCCGAGCGAGATGCCCGGGTTCTGCTGCACGATGATCGCAGCCACGCCGGAAGCCGCCGGGGCCGCCATGCTGGTGCCGGCCGCCCAGGTGTAGTTGCCGGCCGCGGTGGTGCCGCGGCTGGTGCTCAGGTAGAGGTCGAACACCCAGCAGGGGACGGTGACCGAACCCCCGACGACGGCTCTGGTGCAGAGCTCGTTGCCCGGATAGGCGCTGTCGCCACCCGGCGCGGCCACGAACACCAGACCCTCGCCGTAGTTGCTGTAGGAGGCGGGCCGGTCGAAGTCCGTGGCGCCGAAGGCGGCCCAGCCCAGCGGGGCGGTCGCCGAGATGGCGACGCCGCTGCCGGAAGCGGCCGGGATGACCGTGAAGTTGCCGGCCTGGCCGAAGTCGATGCCGCTGTTGCCGGCCGAGGAGATCACGAGCACGCCGTTGCTGGCCGCGAAGTTGACCGCCTTGTTGAGGGCCGCCACGAGCGAGCCGGAGCCGTTCTTCGGAAACTCCGCGCCGAGGCTCATGTTGATGATGTGGGCGCGCGCGCAGTTCGCCGCGCCGAAGGAGGCCGGGTCGGAGGCGTAGAGGATGCCGCCGATGACCGCGCCGAAGCTGCCGCTGCCGCCGTGGAGGACCTTGACGCCGACGATGGTCGCCTCGGGCGCGATGCCGATGACGCCGAGGTTGTTGTCCCGGGCCGCGACGATGCCGGCCACGTGGGTGCCGTGCCAGAACGTGCCGAGGTCCTGGTTGAAGTTCTGGCCGGGCACGAACGACGCGGAGCAGGCGGTGTCCACGGCGCCGGCGAGATCCTGATGGGCCGCGTAGATGCCGCCGTCGAGGACCGCGACGCGCGCGCCGAGGCCCGTGCAGCCGGCCGCCCAGGCGGCCGGAGAGTCCACCGCCTCATGGGCCCACTGGATGGGATAGAAGGTGTCGTTGGTCGGATTGATCGCCGTCTCTTCGACGCTCAACCCGGCGGCCGGCTGCTGCCACTGCACCACCTCGTCCACGGCGGCGTCCTGGAAGGCGCCGCTGGCGATGACGCGCGACAGGAAGTCGGGCGCGTTGGAGGTCGCCGCTCCGATGCCGGACTTGCCGTGGGAGAAGACGACCGTGCCGCCGGCTGCCTGGACGGCAGCCGTCTGGGCGCTCGTCCACTTGTTGGACGAGAGCACGTAGTCCGTGGCGGAAGCCGACGCGAACGAAGCCAAAGCAACCGCTACAACCAGGACCGAGATACGAAAGAACTTCATTCAAAACCCCCTTTTGAGGATGTGGGACGTCCGTCCCTATATTCACTACTGCAACGAGCAAGAGCGCTCGCAACTGCCTTGGGGGAGAGTCTTTCGGCGGCTCGGCTGTCTCTTGCCTGTCTGGGGAGAGACCCGTAGCTTTGCGCATCCACCTCGCGATGGAGTTGCCTTTGTCGAGAGCACGGTAATTGTAGATTGCCACCGGGAGATGTCAAGCTATGTCCATGTCCCGATCGCCCCGTCGTATCCTGTTCGTCGGAACCGCCGTCCTGCTAGTGGTATTCCTACTTTCGCAGGTTTTTGGTCCCCGCCCGTCCAACCACCGGGACTGGATGCCCGACCAGGAGCGCCTCCCCCGGATCGAGCTCGAGGGCCGTCGCGTGCGGGTTCACAACCTCCGCCACGCCCGCTACCGCTCGACGAGCGACTACGACGTGGCCTGGGAGGAGCGGACGTACGACCTGGACCGGCTGCGCTCCGCCTGGTTCGCGGTCGAGCCCTTCGCCGGCTGGAAGGGGCCGGCGCACACCCTGATGAGCTTCGGGTTTGACGACGGCAACTATCTGGCGGTCTCGGTGGAGATCCGCAAGGAGAAGGGAGAGGAGTTCTCGCCCTGGAAGGGGCTGGTCCGCCAGTACGAGATCATGTACGTGCTCGGCGACGAGCGCGACCTGATCCAGCTCCGCACCAACCACCGCCGCGACCGGGTCTACCTCTATCCGGTGCGCGCGCCGCGGGAGCGCATCGAGCAGATGCTGGTCGGCATGCTCCGCCGGGCGAACCGCCTGGCCGAGGAGCCCGAGTTCTACAACACCTTCACGAGCTCCTGCACGACCAACATCGTTCGCCACGTCAACGAGCTGGTCCCCGGGCGGGTGCCCTGGAGCTACAAGGTCCTGCTGCCAGGGTACTCGGACGAGCTCGCCTACGACCTGGGGCTGATCGATACGGACCTGCCCTTTGCGGAGGCGCAACGCCACTTTCGGATCGACCAGAAGGCGCAACGGTTCGGAGACGGCGAGGGCTTTTCGGCCGCCATCCGGCAAGGCCTCTAATCCGGCTCGAAGGGCACGCTCAGGCTGCCCTGCATGTAGCCCACGAGCAGATCGCCGTCCCAGCTCCCCATCCAGAAGCTCACCGGCCAGGGCTGGCCCTCAGAGACCCTCCCCCCCAGGAGGTTCTGCGGATCGCGGACCTTCTGCGGGCCATTGATGTTGAACGAGTAGGTGACCTGGAAGCCGAGCTTGGTGTGGAACCGGTCGCCCCAGAAGTCGATCATGAAGATCCGGCTCTTCATGGCCTGGATGCGCGTCTCGGTAGCCTCGGCTTTGGCTCCCTTCTGGCCTTTCTTCTCCTTCTCCAGCTCCGCGATCCGCTGCCGGAGGAACTTCACCCGATCGGCGAAGTAGGAGCTCCAGTCGAAGACCCGGATCGCCGCCTGGGCCGTGGTCGAGCCGGAAGCGAACGAGGGCAGCCGCCGCGCGTAGGTGGTCGGGTCCTCGATCTGCCAGATCTTGCGCTTCGGGTCCGAGGGGTCCAGCCAGTCCTTGGCCTCGAAGGAGAGACGGCCCTTGCGGATCGCCAGCTCGAACGGGTTGACCACGAAGGCCATGTTGTCGTCCGAGCCCAGGATGTTGTTGCGGCTGTCGAAGATCGGCCCCTGGAAAGGCTCGTCCTTGCCCTCCAGGTAGAGCTTCGCCCCCAGCAGGGCGTCGCGGGCCGCGCCGAAGTATGGATTGCCGTCGAAGAGGACGTTGTTGACATCGACCCCGATGCGGATCTTCATCCTCTGGGCGGGCTCGCGCAGGTTCCTCTTGAGGAACTTCTTGTCCTTGATCTGGGTGCGGATGACCTGGTCGAGCGGGTCCTCGTGCACCAGCGCGATGGTGTAGCCGCTGACGCCCCGCTCCTCGTTGGTCGGGTCCGGATCGGTGGCGAGCCGGCACATGAAGAAGCCTTCGAACTGCATCTCCAGGAGCTTCGCGATAGCTGTGCTCATCTCGTCCTCCGGCGCCTCAGGAAGGGTTCACGACGAATTGCGGGAGCTGGCCGAGCTGGTAGATGCGCCGCGTGTTGTTGCCCATGGCCACGGCGCTCTCGTAGACGAAGTCGAGCTGGCGCCGGAGGAAGGGCAGGTCGCCCTCCTCGCGCGCCGCCTTGGCGAGGTTCCTGCCGCGCAGCTCGTCGAGCCGGAGGACGATCTTGTCGAACCGCTTGAGGAAGAAGTCGATGTTGCCCAGCTCGGCCAGGCCCTTCGGGCTGAGGCGCTTCAGGGCCTTGTCGGAGAGGTGGTAGTCGGGCCCCGTGGTGTGCTCGCCGTCTCCCGAGGCGGTATAGGCCAGGATCTCGGCCATCGGCCGGATCAGCATGGTCATCATCGGCCCGAACGCGTTCTCCTGCAGCGCGGCGCTGAAGAAGGGGTAGGACTGCGGGTTCGTCGTGTTCAGGGGAACGAAGTCCTTGTACAGGGCGGTGAGCAGGTACACCAGGGTCGCGTAGGTGTAGTTGAACAGCTCGAAGAGGTCGCGCGCGAACTCGTTCTTGACGTCCTCGAGCTTCGGGTTGAGCGGCAGCGGCAACGCCGGCTCGAACCTGCGGCCCTCCTTTTCGGCCTTGGCGAGCAGCTCCTCCAGCTCGTCGTGCATGGTGAAGAAGCGCGTGAAATGGCTCTGGTAATCGGGCGGCGCGTCCGAGCCCTCGCCCTCCTCGGTGATCAGCCGGATCGCCGAGAGCGCCGTCGACAGGTCGACGATCGGGAAGATGTTCACCTGGTACTCGACCGGCACGAACACCTGGCTGTTGGGGCTGCCGGTGAAGAGGTTGCCCCGGCCGTTGAGGAAGATGAACAGGCGCTCGATCTGGTCGTAGAGCTCCTGGATCGACCCGGGCCGCAGCGAGTCGGGAGCTGCCTTCTTGAGACCCATCTCGGCGTCGACCTCGGCCCAGAGCTCCTCGGGGATGTGGCTTTCGGCCGTAGGGTAGGGCTCTTCGGGGCTCAGCCGGAACTTCGGGGCCGCGTCTCCGCCGCAGGAGAAGCACCACTCGGGGATCCGCATCTTCTCCTTTTCGAGGGTCTCTTTCGACGGGCTCTCGATGCAGACGAAGCGCCCTATCGTGGCAAGGTTGAAGCGCTCGAACACGAACGGGATGTCGCAGGGATCGGTCCCCTTCTCGTCGCGCCCGCGGGCGAGGCCCTCGCTCTCGTAGTAGGAGAACTGGACCGGGATGTT
>DASUNJ010000741.1:0-3570 GCA_036277235.1 Thermoanaerobaculia bacterium
AGCTCCACGTCGAAGATCGAGATGGTCATGCCCGCGGCAAAGGCGGCCAGGAAGCCGCTGCCGTGTACCGACTCGGCCGCCGCGAAAGCCGCGAAGCAGATCCCGAGAGAATAGAGCGACTCGTAATCGCGGCGGACGCCCAGGCGCCGGCGGACGAGATCCAGCGTCGCCACGCCGAGAAGGCCGATCGCCACCCCCGCTCCCGGTCCGAGGAGAAAGAGCTGCAACGCCATCTGGAAGCCCGTCCCGGGCTCCTCCAGGGCACGGCCGCCCAGGAACGCCATGGCCACCAGCACGATCGGCAGGAGCACCACGTCGTTCAAGCCGCTCTCCAGACGGAGGGCGAGCCGGGTGGAGGAAGGCAGCTCCGGCCGGCGCATCAGGCCGCGCAACAGCACCGGATCGGTGGACGCCAGCGCCGCCCCCAGGATCGCCGCCAGCGCCCAGGGGAGGCCGAGGAGAAAATGCCCAGCCACGGTGATCAGCGCTGCCGAAAGCACCGTCCCCGGTCCCACCACCAGGAGCGCGAGCCTGGCGTGCTTGCGGATCTCCGGCGGGCTCAAGGAGAGGGCGTCGGTGAACAACACCAGCGCCAGGCTGAGCATCGACACCACCCGCAGCATGGGCGAATCGAGCCGGGTATCGATGAACCCCAGCCCGAAGGGGCCGAGGATGGCGCCCAGGGCCAGGAGCACTCCCATCTGCGGCACGCCGCTGCGCTCGATCAGCCCCGAGAGCAGGGCCGAGACGACGATCACGGCTCCGACCAGGGAGAGGATGACGAGAAACGGATCGGCTCCGGGGGGCATTCGAGCTCCTTCGAAAGGCTTTTCATCCTATCCCATCGAACGGGAGGAGACCGGTGCTAGCATCGGTCCAGCATGGAAGCTCTTACCGGGTCGACTTCGACCAACGCATCCCGCTCCGACGAGCTGCTGGCCGAAGCGCTGCGGCGGCTGGTCCGGCGCGGCAAGCGCGCCGACATCACGCGCCTCCTCTCCAAAGTCCGTCCCGGCGACATGCCGGTCCTCCTCGGCAGCCTGACTCCCGCCGAGCGCCTGCACGTCTTCCAGATCGTCACCGAGGAATACCCGGACACCGCCGGCGACGTCCTCTCCGACCTCGAAGCCCCCCAGCGCCTGGAGCTGCTCGAAAAGCTCCCGCCCGAAGTCATCGCCGAGATCCTCGACTCCGCCGCGGTCGACGACGCGATCTACGTCATCGACTCCCTGCCCGAAGACAAGAAGGAGCAGGTGCTCCGGCTCGTCGATCCCCAGCAGATGTCCGAGATGCGCCCCCAGCTCACCTACGAAGACGACACGGCCGGGCGCATCATGGATCCCGAATTCTTCGCGCTCCCCGAGTCGAGCCAGGTGCGCCAGGCCATCGCCGCCATCCAGGAAAAGCGCGACGTCGAGATGATCTATTACCTGTACATCGTCGACAGCGACAAGCGCCTGCTGGGAGTGACCTCGCTGCGCCAGCTCCTGCTCTCCCGGCCCGACCAGCGGCTCGGCGAGATCATGCAGCGCGACATCATCCGCGTACACACGGGCACCGACCAGGAGGAGGTGGCCGCGGTCGCCGCCCGCCACGACCTCCTCGCCGTGCCCGTGGTGGACGGCGAAAACCGCATGGTCGGCATCGTCACCCTCGACGACATCATCGACGTGGTCAAAGAGGAAGCCAACGAAGACATCCTCCGCATCGCCGGCACCTCCGAAGACGAGCTGCTCTACCAGGAGCGCTCGATCAAGGTGGCGAGCATCCGGCTCCCCTGGCTGCTGGTGAACCTGGTGGGCGGCGTGATCACCGGGCTCCTTCTGCAACACTTCCAGGTCAGCTTTCAGGAGGCGCTGTTCCTCCTCGCCTTCGTCCCCGTGGTCATGGGCATGGGGGGCAACAGCGGCACGCAGACCTCCACGATCACGGTGCGCGGCCTCGCCACCGGCCGCATCGAGCTCGACGGCGGGCGCATCCGTCACTATCTCTGGCAGCAGATGAAAGTCGGAGCCCTGCTCGGGATCGCCACCGGCGTCGTGGCCGGCACGGTCGCCCTGGCGCTCCAGCGCAACCCGGCCTACTCGCTGGTGGTGGCCGGCGCCATGTTCTTCGCCATCCTGGTGGCCTCGCTCAACGGCGTCATGATCCCCCTGCTCTTCGAGCGCCTGGGAGTCGATCCGGCCGTGGCCGCCGGCCCGCTGGTCACCACGAGCAACGACATCACCGGCATCCTGATCTACTTCGGGTTGGCCTCGCTGCTGATCCAATTCCTGGTGAAATGACGTGGGGTTGACGAGCGCCGAGGCGATCATCCTCGACGTCCTGAACCTCCACGACAAAGACCGGATCGTCACCTTCCTGACCCGCGAGCGCGGCAAGAAGAAGGGCGTCGCGCAGGGAGCCCGCGCCAAGCACAGCCGTTTCGGAGGCCAGCTCCAGCCGCTCGCAAAAGTCCAGATCACCTGGTTCGAGAAGGAGGGCAGGGAGCTGGGCCGGATCTCCACGGTCGAGCTGGTGCGGCCGGCGAACAAGCTGATGGAAGACTTGGAAGGCATCCTCCTCGGCAGCTATCTCGCCGACCATCTCCTGGAGCTCGCCCAGGAAGACGACGACGCGGACCACTTCTACCGCCTCCTGGATTCGACCCTGGAAGCCCTCCTCGCCGGAGCCGACAGGGACCTCGCCGCGCGCTACTTCGAATTCTGGATGCTGCGCCTCGCCGGAGTCTTCCCATCCCCCAAGGCCTGCCCCAACTGCGGCCGGCCGTTCGTCTCGGACGATGGCGAAGCAGGAGCGGTGCTCCCCTCCAACGGCGAGACCCTCCTCTGCCTCGACTGCGGAAACCGGAGCGGCTACATCGCCCGTCCCGAAACCCTGGAATTCCTGAGGCGCATCGGCCGCGACCCGCTCCCGGCCGTGGCCGAGAATCCGCCGTCCGTGAGAGTGCTGCGGGAAGTGGAAGAGATCTGCGCCCGGGTGCGCCGGCACTTCCTCCAGCATGAGCTGCGCAGCTACGAAGTGATCCAGCAGACGCGGGCGTCGCTGTAGCCTGCCGTCATGGCGGGATGGGAGAGCTTTTCGCGTATCTTCCATCATGCACACTTTTGCGCGGAAACCGAAGGCGCCTGGGCAAGCTGTATCCGGCAAGTCTCCAATACCCGATTGCGCACACCTGGGCCACAGCCGCGAGGTGAGCTCGATGCTTCACTTGCAGCGCACGATCGGCAATCGAGCGGCGCAGCAGTCCGTGGCGCCCGGCCGGATCGCGCGCAAAACCCCCACCGACCTGCCCGCAACCACCCGCAAGACGCTGAAAATCTCCCGCGCCGAGCCCGAGCGGTCTACCCTTGACCAGTGGATCGAGAGTTATTTCGACCCACAATCCGGGGTCGGTATCACCCCGGAAATCACGGCCGAGTTCGGGGACGAGGTCACCGACGCCGGTCAGCAAAGGGGATTGGCCAACCTTGCCGGCAGTCTCCAAAGGGGCGGTGCCGATCCCGAGCAACGGCCCCTCCCCCCCAACAGCATTCTTGACCTGGCCCTCGACCTGAGCCCGTATGGTGG
>DASUNJ010000742.1:0-12183 GCA_036277235.1 Thermoanaerobaculia bacterium
TGCCGCAGGCGCAGCGTGACGCAGATCACGCCGATGAACTCGATGGCCGCCAGCCCGGCCCGGTAATCGGCGGGAAGATCCGGAGCCATCCGCACGAAATGGGGCAGCGGCACCGCCGAGACCACCGCGTCGAACGGCCAGCGGGTGCCGTCGGCGGTCTCGACGCCTGCCGCGCGGCCGCCGTCGATCAGGATGCGCTGCACCGGCCTGCCCGCGTGCAGCTGCACCCCGCGGCCGCGCAGACCCGTCTCCAGCCCGGTCACCAGGGTGTCCGTGCCGCCGTCGAGGAAGCCCAGGCGCTCCTGGTGGAACGGCGTCCGGCGCGAACGCGCCACGCGGTGCACCCGGTGCCACACCCATGCCGCGGAGATCTGGTCGTGAAAGCGATCGAACTTGACACGCAGAAGTGGGTACCAGGTGGCCATGTAGGCCTGGTCGCCCAGTGCCGTCTTGAGCCAGCTCTCGGCGGCAATGGCGTCGAGCGGTTGCCAGCGCTCGATCAGCGAGCACCGCAGTGCCAGAAAGCCGTAGCGCAGCCGTGCGGGCAGCGAGATGCCGTCGAAGCCCAGCAGGTCACCCGCGGAGCTGAACGGGTAGAGCCGGCCGCGATAGAAAAAGCCCATCCTGGTGGGCCGCCAGCGCAGGGTCGAGGTGAGATCCAGCTCGCTCAGCTTGCGGAAGTACCCGGTGTCTGCGGAGCAGAGGAAGTGGTAATAGCGCTCGATCCGGATGTCGCCGAATTCGAACGAGCGCGCGAGCCCGCCCAGCTCCCGCGCGGCCTCGAACAAGGTGACGTCGAAGCCGGCCCGGCTGAGGTCGTCTGCCAGCGCCAGACCGGCGGGCCCTCCTCCTATAACTCCTATCGTCCTTGCCATGCACTCTCCTCTAGACCCGTTTCCAGGGGCGGAACTATACTGCGGCGGCTTCAATTCAACGAGCGCTCGGAGTCCCTGCGGCGCTGGCGGTGATTCTGGGTCCAGTGGTACTATGTTAGGATAACTTTGACTATGCAAGACAGCATGAAGGTCCCGGCGCTGCGCGAGGACGAGGACCTGCGAGCGGATACGCTCTCGCCGAGGAGCGGGCGGCTTCCCCGCGCCCGCACCCTCGTGGCGCTCGCCCTGTTGGTTTTCGCGGTCGGGTTCATCCAGCTCTACCCGACGTTCCGCACCGCGTATGCGTACGACGACCTCGATTGCCTCAATCTCGCGGCCGACGTCCTGGCCGGGAAGGTGGGCTACTGGGAGGCGGTGTTCCGGCCGCACAACGAGCATTTCCTGCCCTTGATGCGAGTGGCCTTCCATGCCAGCGCCGCCTGGTTCGGCACCGACCCCGTGCCCTTCCGTCTGGCCATCTTCGGGGCGCACGTGGCAACCGCCTGGTTCCTGGGGCTTCTGGCGCTGCGCTATTCCGGACGGGCGGCGGCAGCCCTGGCTGCCGGCCTGGTTTACGTGCTGCCCATCGGCTTCTCGTCGATGATGCTGTGGGCGATCACCGCGGCGGGCGTGCCAATCGGTCTCGTCGGCCTCTCGGGCGCCCTCCTGGCCCTGGCACACCGCGAGACGCTGGGTGTGCGGCGCGCGCGCCTGCTGGCAGGGGCCGGGTGCCTCATGGCCCTCCTGTCGGGCAGTGGCCTCATGCCCCTGCTGGCAGGGCCGCTCCTCCTCGACGAGTACGAGCGCCGCCGGGCCGGCGCCCGGCGGTGGTCCCTCGGCCCCTTCGCGGTGTTCTGCCTGGCCGCCATGGCCGCCACCGCTCTGGCGACCGCCGCCGTGTATGCCCGGTTGCACGGGCACACTCCCTCGCTCAACGTGCTTCAAGGTCTCCCCCGCGCCGGCTTTCTGCTCGCCATCACCCCGTACCGGTATGTTCTCCCGGGGCTCGGCTTGCCGCTCAGCACCACGCAGCTCGGCAACCTGGTCCTCTGGTCGAGCCTCGGGCTGGCCATCGCCGCTCCGGTCGCCGCGCTTCTACTGGCGCTCTGGCGGCGCGGCGCCAGCCTTCTCGCGCAGGTGGCCGCCCTCACCGCCGTCGGACCGGTAGGAGTGTTGCTGCTGGTGGGCGCCGGACGCTGGGACTGGTCGTATGCCGACCTCTATGAGGCCGATCGTTACTTCTTCGTGCTGCTCCTGCCTCTGGCGGTCCTGGCAGGCGCCGTCGCCGCCGCTGTGGCCGATCGCGTGCAGGGCTGGACGGCGCGCCAGCGGGCGGCGTTCCTCGCCTTGTGCGTGGCGGCGGCCGGAGCCGAGATGGCGCTCCACCACCGGGCGCTCCTGCACCGCGTGCCCTTCGCGGTCTTCGCCGCGCACGAGCGCCGTTTCGACCAGCTCTCGGACCTCGCGAAACGCCTCGAGGCTACGGCGTCGAGGCTGCCTCCCGGCTCGCCGCCGCTGTCGTTCCCAGATGGGAGCCTCTGGTTCCGCGACGTTCACAACGGCCGGATCTCGGCGCGCACGCTGCTGCACGTGATCGGTTCCGGAGGGCCCCGGCTGCGCCTCGCTCCGGAGCCGGTGGGCGAGCGGGATTCCCGCATCCTGAACGCGGTCTTGGCGGAATGGGCGCGTGCGACCGGCGATCCGAAGACCGCGCCGGTCCTGGTCGCCGGCCGGCTGATGAACGCCCAGGCCGCGGACATCGTGGACTTTCGTGCGGATGCCCAGGAGCAGGCCGTGCTGAGCGGGTTCTATCCCTGGGAGGGCACGTACCGCTGGATGGGCAAGCGCGGCGAGCTGCGGCTGACCCTCGCCCGGCCCGCCCTCCAGCTCCTGCTCGCCGCTCCGATCGCCGAGCTGCAGGCGAAAAAAGGCTGGGAGGCCATCCTGGTCTCCGTGACGGCCGTCGACGAAACGACGAAGGCAGCCGTACCGCTCGGAACCGTACGCATCACTCAAGACGGGCCGAGCGTCTACACGGTGGACCCGTCTCCGTTCCTTTCGCGCTCCCCCGGCGGAAAGGCAATCCTGGTGCTCGAGGCGGACCGGACCTGGCGGCCGGGCGAGGTCCTGGCGGGGTCGCAGGACCAACGGGACCTGAGCATCCTCGTCGTGACCGCGGGCTCGGCTCCACCGTGACGCTCCCTCCTCTCGCCGATGTCTTGAGGCTGCTCGCGTCGCTGGCCGGAATCGTCGGCGTTGCGGCCGGCCTCCTGTGGGGGTGCGGGCTCCTCGTGGCGCGGCCGCTCCTGCCGCGGCGTTACCATCCCGTGCTGCCGTTCGTCGCGCCCTTCCTGGGCTTCTCGCTGGTCTCGGCGGTCGCCCACTACGCAGGTGCCGCGGGCGCGTCCCTGCGCTCCGTGCTCTGGCTCTTCGTCGGCCTCGCCGTGGCCGGCTGGGTCACGGTCTTCCTCGACCGGCGCCTGCGCCGCTTCCCGCGCAGCTCGGTGCCGGCGTTGGTCATCTGCCTGCTCGCCTTCCTTCTGGCCGCTGCCCCGCTCCTCGTCCTGGGATACCTGACGACGCTCGGCGGGACGATCGACGGCGTCTCCTACGCGGTACGCTCGGAGTACTTGCAGGGCGCTCCCCCGGGGCTGCCGGACATCGAGGCCGGCAAGCCCTACCTCGGCTGGGTCCGCTCCCAGATCGATCTCCTGCGTCTCGGCGACGTTTACCTGGTCGGCCTCCTCGGCCTGCTGACCGGGAAGCGCAGCTACGAGCTGCTGACCGTGGTGCCGGCCCTGTTCTTCGCCCTGACGGCGGGCTCGGTGTACGTCCTGGCGCGCAGCGCCCTCGGCCTCTGCCGCCGGGCGGCGCTGTTGGCTGCCGCCCTGGTGGGCGTTCACAACCTCCTCCTGTGGCCGGTGTACGACAACTTCCTGTCGCAGGCGATCGCCCACGCCTTCCTGCCGGTCGTGCTCGCCTTCGGCATCGAGGCGCAGCGCCGGTCGGACTGGCGGATGGCGGCGGTGTTCGCGATCCTGTCGAGCGGGCTGGCTTCGGTCTACCCCATGTACGCCGCGCGCACGCTGGCCGCCGTGCTCTTCTTCTGGGGTCTCGCCTGGCTCTTTCGCCCTCGCGGCCCCCGCCTGCGCGCGCTGGGGCGAGCCGCCTTGTGGTGGGGCGGGGTGGTGGCCGCCGTGGCACTGTGGAACGGCTTCGCCCTCGCGCGCTCGGTGAGCGAGCTCGGCTTGTTGTCCGGGGCGTTGTCCTCGAGCGCGGTGAAGAGCCTGGGGCCGGGCAACATCCTGGTCTTCCCCGCGCCGGAAGAGGTCTTCGGGCTGATCGCCCACCCTGCGGCTGCCTACGGCACAGACTGGCTGTTCGTTCCCTTGCGGGTGCTGATCGCCCTCGGCCTGGCCTGCGCCGGACTGGCAGCCCATGGCTGGTGGCGGCTGAGCCCCCGAGCCCGGCTCGCGACCGCCGCCTTGCTGCTGACCAGCGCAGCGCTGGTCGCCCAGCAGCGCTGGGGCGCAGGGTATCCCTACGGCTATTTCAAGGTGCTCACGACGGTGGTGGCCGAGGTCATGATCCTGGTGGCGGCCGGGATCGTGGCGCTCTGGCGGGGTCCGCACGACGGCGCCCGGAACAGGGCAGTGCGTAGATGGCTGGCGGCCATCGGGGCGCTCCTGCTGCTCGCTCTCAACCTCAAGCACACCCTATGGACCCAGTCCTATGTCCTCGAAAACGCGCTGATGGTGGATCAGGACCTGATCGACATGGGGCGGGCGGCCTCCAGGGTCGATGCGGACTCCTGGATCCTGCTCGACATGAAGGCGAGCATCCGTCAACACTGGCTCGGCTCCCTGCTCCGCGACCAGAAGATCCGTTTCCGCGACCCCCTCTGGATGGGCCATGTGGACACTCCTGGCGCCGCGAACGCCTTCTTCCGTTACGCCGTGGTGGAGAAGAGCCTGGATGAGCAGCAGCGCGGCACTGCCCTCGGCGATCCCTGGTATGACCCGGCGGCTTACGGCCGTCTCGCGGGCAACGGCCGCTACGAGCTGCGCGAGCGCCGCGACACGACACTGGGCAGCATCCGCTGGGACCGCCGCTGGCCCGAGCAGACCGCTCTCGAGCTCGCTCTCGCTTCCTCGGGCACCCTCTCCGCCCGCCTCGGTCCGGAGGCCAAGGAAGCCGGGGTCGGGTCGGGCCGGCCGCGGACGCTCCAGGTACGCGTCTATGGCCTGAGCCCCTCCAGCCAGCTCGAAGTGGCCGGGCTCGGCGCCCCGTTTACCCTCGACCCCGGCGGCTGGCTCCTCGACGTCGACCTCGGGTGCGTTGCCGGCGGGCGTATGGGGATTACCCAGGGCGCAGGCGACGTCGTGCTGTCGGAGGTGCGCATCCTCGCCGCCGTCACGGGCCGCCCCGGTGTCTGCCTGGAGAGGGTTCCCCTGCCCACCGGGATGGCCCTGATCGAGCAGGACGACCTGGGGGATGGGCGCATCCGGCTGCGCACTGCAGTCCTGCGTCCGCAGGGCGCCGGCGAGCACCATTACCGCCTCGGCTTCCATGTCATCGAGGTGAGCCTGGGGAAGCTCTTCGGCGTCTGGAGCCTGGACTTCGCCGCGGACGAGCAGGTCCAGCACGGCAGCCTGGAGATCGACCTGCGCAACCGCTCCTCGCGCGGAGAGATCGACGGCCGCCCGGTCGATGTCGGTTCCAGCAACTTCGATCACGACGCGGGCTCGTTCGAAGCGGACGCCGTGTGGTGGCAGTTCAATCCGCTTGCGCAGATCGAGATCGAGCGGATGCTCTGGTTCGAGCGCGACGGCCACGGGGCGGTGTGGGTGAGCAGGGCCGTTCCGGGGGCCCAGATCGAGGTCCTCGCGGCGCCTTGATGGCGCACGACTGGACAACGAAGCCAGATTTGCACAAACTAGTATGGCCATGAATCGCCAAAACGTGCTCTTCGTTGCCGCTCTGTCCCTCGCCGTCGCCAGCGCCCGGGGGCAGACGCCCGCCCCTGCCAACTCGGGCTTCCCCTGGGCGGTCGCCGGCAACAACGTAGGAGTCATCACCTATGGGAAGGCGCTGGTCGTGGACCTGGACAACAATGGAGGTCCGCAGGAGATCGTCGTCGGCACCGACAAAGGGCGGCTGCTCGTCTTCAACAGCGATGGAACCATCCGCGCCGGGTGGGCGCCCTCCGGCAAGGTCATGCCCTCCGAGACCGCCTCCTCGCCGGCCGCCGGCCAGCTCGACAACGACACGCCGCTCGAGATCGTGGTGGGCTGTGGAACGCCGAATGTCGGACCCCAGCAGGGCCAGGTGGCAGCCTTCAACGCCGACGGCACGGAGCTCTGGCGCTTCAACGGCATGCTCGACATCGTCGAGGGCCCGAATGGCTTCCCCGACGGCGTCTGGAGCACGCCCGCCCTCGGCGACCTGGACGGCGACGGCCTCGACGACGTCGTCTTCGGTTCCTTCGACCACCGCGTCTACGCCCTCAAGGGGACCAACGCCACCCACCTCCCCGGCTGGCCGCAAATGCTCCGGGAGACCATCTTCAGCTCTCCGGCCCTGGCCGACCTGGACGGCAACGGCACGCTCGAGATCATCATCGGAGCCGACGTCCACGCCGAGCCTCCTCCTTTCAACACGCCCACGGGAGGCGCCCTCTGGGTATTCCGCAGCAACGGCACCCAGTTCCCAGGCTTCCCGCGCTACGTCAACCACGGAATCGGCTCGTCCCCGGCCGTCGGCGACATCACCGGCGACGGCTGCGCGGACATCGTGGTCGGCACGGCCTTCCCCCCTCCACCCTACACCAGCCCCACGGGCAGGGACCTCCACGCCTGGAACCGGGACGGCAGCATTCCCCCGGGATGGCCGAAGGCGCTCATCGGGCACCCTCACGGATCGCCGGCGTTGGCCAACCTCGACGCCGATGCCGCGCTGGAGGTGGTCACCACGGTCACCAGGACCAACGGCAGCCCGACCGGGGAAGGCTGGGTCTACGGCATCGACGGCAACGGCGCGACCCTGGCCGGCTTCCCGATGCGCCCGGTGACCAACAACGTCGACGCCGACAGCCTGCAGGAGCCCATCGTAGTGCGCTTCGGTACCGCGGCGACCGACCCTTCGATCTTCGTCGGGGGTCTCATCTTCGAGGTCGGGCACGTCTCGAAGGCCGGCGTGCAGCTCTCCGATGACAGACGGCTTCCTCCCGCGAGCCCCGGCCAGGTCTTCTATGAGACCAACCGCCAGGTGTTCGGCCCCGCCGCCGCCGACCTCGACGACAACGGCACGCTCGTCCTGGTTGGCGCTTCAGGGCGCTTCGCCCCCGACCCGGACGACCTGGGAGTCTATGCCTGGAACCTGGGGACCGCGAACGGGACCCAGCCGTGGCCCATGTTCCGCCAGGGTCCCAAGCGCCAGGGCACGGCGCCGGGCACCACCGGCTGCGCGGTGCCCAAGCCGCAGCTCGACTTCCACACCCTCACTCCCTGCCGGATCTCGGACTCGCGCCAGTCGGGCTTCCTCACCTACGGCGGGCCCAAGCTGGTCGCGGGCGAGCAACGGACGATCACCATCCACGACGTCCCCGCCCACATTCCCTCCTGGCGGTCGGCCTGCGGAGTGCCCGCGACAGCCAAGGCGGTCGCGCTCAACGTCACGGTCGACTTGGCCAACGTGGCGGGGAGCCTCACGCTCTTTCCCGCCGGCGACGGCCTCCCCGCCACGAACACGATCAGCTTCCCGGCCGGCCGCACGCGCGCCAACAATGCGGTCATGCCGCTCTCGTTCGACGGCCGCGGCAACCTGACCGTCTACGTCAACATGCCCCCCGGCGGGCAGGTTCACGTCATTCTCGACGTCTTCGGCTATTTCCGCTGAGGAGGCTGCTCGTCGTCCCGTGAAGCTCATCTTTGCGGATTGCCTCCCCCTTCTTGCGGATGACCAGCGTGTGCTGGAGCGCAAGAAGAGGGTTGAGGAAGGTGGCCTTCCGCTCGACGCCGGCCAGCAGCAGGCCCAGGCCGGACGGGACGAGCTGGCGGAAGTTGACGCCGCCGCTCAGGATGTAGGTCATGTGGGTGTGGGGCTCGTCCAGGAGCAGCTCCAGCTCGGGGAACTCCCGCTCCCACTGCGCCCGGTCGCGCTTCAGAACCACGTAGGACAGGGCCTGGTTCGCGCCGGAAGCCACCTGCTCGCGGCTGTGCCGCGGCCACTCCTCCACCTCCATCTCGTACGACTCCTGGGTGAAGAGCCGCTTGAACAGCAGGCGGGCCAGGGGCCCGTAGTAGGGCTCGATGAGCACCAGGCCGCCGCCCGGGGCGAGCGCCCGGACGGCCTCGCGGAAGAAGTCGCGCGGGTCGGAGACATGGTGGAAGACGTTGATCCCGTACACGGCCCGGACGCTGCCGTCCGCGAACGGGAGGTCCTCGCCGCGGAGCACGAGCTCCACGCTCGGCAGGAACTTGACGTCGCTCGTGACGACCTCGGGGAAGACCTCCTTCATCACGCCCGCGCCGCTGCCGATCTCCAGGCGCAGCTCCGAGGGGCAGCCGGCGAACCAGCGCCGGTCGGCGTCCAGGCAGCGCTCGCAGAACTCGGTGAACAGGCGCCGCAGCAGCCGTTTGCGCTCCAGAACCTGGCGGTGGACACGGGTGAACCGGGCGCTGTCCGGATCGATCCCGCGCAGCTCGGGCTCGGTCAGCCATCCGCGCAGCAGGTCGACGAGGCTCATCACCAGAACGCCGAGGGCGGCGCCGTGCCCGCGAACGCCTTCTCCCAGCGGGCCGCCATGCCGCGCTCCGCGGCAGCGAACAGCCGCTCGTCGGCAAGGCCGCCGATCAGCACGGCGCCGTCCCCGCCGGTCCAGCGCTCCGGCTCGGCCCGGGCCAGCCGGTGGACCCGGAGCGGCGCGGGCCCGACCTCGGCGGTCAGCTCGAGGTCGCGCAGCGTGGGGTCCAGGTCCAGGGCGGCCCGCGCCTGGGCCAGGGTGCGGCCCGTGGGCGAGGCGAGAAGCGACAGCGCGTCCGGCGGTCTCGGAAGCAGGGCCGCGGCATTGACGGCGTCGCGCCAGAGGTTCGAGTGGAGGCCGATCCGGGCGCGCGGCCGGTGCCGGCGCAGGATGCTCAGCAGCGCCTCCAACTTGTCCAGCCTGTCCAGGGCCAGGGCCAGGTCCGACAGATAGGGATGGAGAAGAAGGGTGCCCGAGAAGCCTGCCGGGACACGGGCGAGGTCGCCCGCGAGGAGCGCGCCGGCCGCTGCCCAGAAGCCCACCCCCCGCTCCTTCGCCACGGCCGGAGTCGCCACCAGGCCGGCCCGGATCACGCCGGCGGGGCCGAAGGAGCGCAGCACGTCGAGGTACCGCTTCTCGTTGATCCAGCGGGTCTGCCGCAGGAAGTTCGGCACGGTGACCCGGACGTCGCTCCACCCGGAGACCGCGGCGATCCCTCCGGTGTAGACCAGGGCACCGTCCCAGGCGCCGGGATCAAGCTCCGCGCCCGGCTCCACCTCCCTCAGGTCGCAGATCCGCCGCACGTTGCCCGGTACCGGCGTATCCCGTTGGGCCGGCGCCTCTTCCAGCTCTGCCGGCCCGGCGTCGAACCGGTCGACCGGCTCGGCCGCCGCATAGACAGAGAACAGCAGCCGCTCGATACCCAGAGCGCGGGACAGGGTCATGGCATCCGCGGCCACATCGCCAATACCGCCCAGGTCCCGCAGCTCGGCGGAGATGCCGGCGCCCGCGTAATCGGGAGCCAGGTTGAAGCCCACCTCGTCCTCGAGCTGGTGGGTCAGCTCGATCCCGCCGCGGAGGGGCTCGAAGAGCACCGTGCTCAGAGTGAGGGTGAGGCGGCCGCGGTCGGTCCACACGACCAGGCGGTTCTCCTGCCGCTGGAAGCCGTCGATGGACCAGCTCGACCAGTGGGTTCCCGAGAAGCCGTCGTACTCGAAGCGGATCACCGCCGAGTCCTCGACCTCGCGGGAATGGAGGCGGCGCGTCTGGACGGTCACCCCGCGCGGCGGCCCGAAAGCCTCGTGGATGGCGGAGAGCACGTGGCTCGACGAATTCGCCAGCACACCGCCGCCGGAGCTCTCCTTGCGCGTCTCCCAGCGCTCCGGGCTCGACTCGCCGATGAGGGAGAGCAGCGTCAGGCCGGTGAAGCCGCGAACCGTCCCGAGCTCGCCACGGCGCAGACGGTCGATCCAAGCGGCGACGTGCGGGACCCGTACCATCAGGTAGCCCACCAGCGCCCGGTCGCCGGCCCGCTTCCCCATCTCCTCGAAGGCGGGCACCTGCGCCTCTCCGGCGCACGCCGGCTTCTCGATCAGCGCGCGAACCCCGTGATCCAGACATGCCTTGGCGAGCCCGAGGTGGCTCGCCGGGGGCGTGGCGATCACCGCGGCATCGAACCCTCCGCTCCCGAGGGCCTCCTCCACCGACGGGTAGACCGCGGTGCGCACGCCGAGGCTCAGCATCAGGCGGCGGGCTCCGGGGTTGGTGTCCACCACTCCACCGAGGACCATGCCGGGCAGGCGGGAGAGGGTCACGGCGTGTACCAGCCCGATCCGGCCGGCGCCGATGAGTAGCGTCCTCACGGCGCCCTCGCCAGAGCCCTGCTCCCGCCGGGGTGCGAGGGCCAGGCGGACGATCTCGGCGGGAGCGCGCCGCGGCACGCCCAGCCGCTCCATGTCGCGCTCCGTGTCCATGCGCTGCACCGCCCGCGCCCCCGCCAGGTTGGCGCTGTTGACAGGCAGGGGGATGCGCAGGGCCTCTGCCGCACGCACGGCCAGGGCGAGGGGCGCCGTGGGCACGCCCAGGAGGCGCTTGCCCCCCGGGACAACCGCGCGGGCGATGAGGTCGAGCATGCTGCGCAGGGTCGTCCCCTCGGGGTCGCCCAGGCTGTAGATCCCGCCCGCCAACCCTTGGGGCTCCTCCAGGCAGCGCAGGATCGCGCGCACCAGGTCGTCCACCAGGATCGGCTGGACGAGCGCGCCGCCGGTCAGGACCGGGACGACCGGCAGGCCGCGGACGAGCCCGACCATGCGCCCGAACAGGCCGCCGCGGCCGCAAACCAGCCCGGGCCGGAGCACGATCACGTCGAGGCCGTCCAGGGCCAGCAGCTCCCGCTCCGCCTCGTGCTTGCTCTTCCCATAGGCGGAGGCGGCGTCGGGACGGGCCGATTGCGACGACAGGAACACCAGCGTCCGGACCCCGGCCTCCCGCGCGGCCCGGGCCAGCGCGAGCGTGCCCAGGACGTTGACCGCGCGCGAGCGCCGCTCATCCGGATCCGAGACCGCCGCGCAGTGGACGACCGCACCGGCTCCGTCCAGGCACCCCGCCGGGAGATCGAGGGGCAGGCGACCGAAGAACCGCTGCCGCAGCGGCACGTGCGGCGGGCCGCTCCAGTCGCGCCGCGCCAGGGCGCGGACCTCGTGCCCCGCGGCCAGGAACGTGGAGACGGCCTCGCTACCGATGAACCCGGTAGCCCCGGTGACCAGGATCTTCACCGGGTCAGTCCCCCACCACCCGCCGCGCAGAAGACCTGGAAAAAGGGACCTTCGGAGTGTTCTGGATGTCGAGGCTCACGGCCTGCAGGAGGAGCTGCACGCCGAGGATCAGCGGCACGACGGCGACCATCACCGTGCCGGTGGACGCCTCGATGCCGGTCTGCGACGACCGCACCCAGTGCGCCAGCCCCCAGATGGTCCCAAAGAGGGACAGGAGCGTACCGCTGACAAGAAAGAGCGACACCGGCGAGAAGTCGCGGACGAAGTATTGCAGCCAGAGCCGGCGGAAGAAGGCGCCGAGCAGCCGGCGGGGGAAGCGCACGAGGGCGCTGGCCGCCGAAAGCGAGCTGCGCTCGTCCCCGTACTTGGCCGGGATCTGCACGTCACGGACCACCGCCCGCGCGAGGTTGAGCTCGATGAGCATCGAGGTCTCGAAGAACCAGCGCCGGTCGATGTTGTTCCAGTCGAGCACCTCGAGCACCCGGCGGTGGATCGCGGTGTACCCGTTCGTCGGATCGAAGACGTCCCAGTACCCCGAGGAGGCCTTGGTCAGGAACGACAGCCCCAGGTTGCCGGCCCGCCGCACGAAAGGCATCTGCCGGAGCTGGCGGGTGTGGAAGAAACGGCTCCCCTTGGTGTAGTCGGCCTCACCGGCGAGGATCGGATCGAGGAGCGGCAGCAGGTGCTTCGGGTTCATCTGGTCGTCGCCGTCCATCTTGACCACGACGTCGGCGCCGAGCTCCAGGGCCTGGCGGTAGCCGGTGATCATGGCCGCGCCGACGCCGCCGTT
>DASUNJ010000743.1:0-7478 GCA_036277235.1 Thermoanaerobaculia bacterium
AGGAGCATGGCGACCCCCTGCTCGTCCGCCGCCGCGATCACCTCGTCGTCCCGCTTGCTGCCGCCGGGCTGGATCACCGCGGTGATCCCTGCCTTGGCGAGGGCGTCCAATCCGTCGCGGAAGGGGAAGAAGGCATCCGAAGCCGCCACCGTGCCCTGGACGGGGAGCTGTGCCTTCTCGGTCGCCAGGCGGCAGGAATCGACCCGGCTCATCTGGCCGGCGCCGATGCCGACGGTCTGATCGCCGTTGGCCACCACGATCGCGTTCGACTTCACGTACCGGCAGACCTTCCAGGCGAGGTCCAGGGCACGGCGCTCCTCCGGGGTGGGCTGCCGCCGGGTGGGGCAGGTCCAGCCGGAAGGATCGTCCGGCTGGGCGTCGGGAGGCTGGGCGAGGAAGCCGCCGTCGATCGGGCGCAGCTCGAGGTCCTCCGGAGAAGGCTGGTACAGCGGACATTCGAGGACGCGCAGGTTCTTCTTGGCCCCCAAGCGCTCCCGGGCGGGCTCGTCGAAGCCCGGAGCGAGCAGGACCTCCACGAAGAGGTCGGCGATGGCTTCAGCCAGGGCGCCGTCCGCCGGACGGTTCAGGGCCACGATCGAGCCGAACGCCGAGACCGGATCGGTGGCGAGGGCGCGCTGATAGGCCTCCACCAGATCCGCACCCCGGCCCACGCCGCACGGGTTGTTGTGCTTCACGATGACCACCGCCGGCTCCTCGAACAGGGCGGCGATCTTGCGGGCGGCGTCCGCATCCAGGAGGTTGTTCCAGGACAGCTCCTTGCCCTGAAGCTGCCGGAAGCCGCCCAGCACGCCGGGACCTCCGGCCGTGGCATAAACCGCGCCGGACTGGTGGGGGTTCTCCCCGTAGCGAAGCTCCATCGTCCGGTCGAGCTCCAGGGAGAGCCGACTCCCACCTCCAAGAAAAGAGGCCACGGCGGAGTCATAGCTCTGGGTATGGCCGAAAGCCTTGGCCGCCAGCCGCCGCCGCAGCTCCTCGGGGAGGATGCCGCCGCCCTCCTCCAGCGCGGAGAGCACCTCGGCGTAATCCCCGGGATCGACCACCACGCCCACGCCGCCGAAGTTCTTGGCCGCGGCGCGGACCATGGCGGGACCGCCGATGTCGATCATCTCGATCGTCTGCTCGAACGAAGCGCCGGAGGCCAGGGTCTCGCGGAAGGGATAGAGGTTCACGACCACGAGATCGATGCGCTCGATGCCGTGCTCCCGGATCTGATCCAGATGGCCGTTCACCGAGCGGTCGGCCAGGATGCCGCCGTGGATGCGCGGGTGGAGCGTCTTGACCCGGCCGTCGAGGATCTCCGGGAAGCCGGTGATGTCCGACACGGCGGTGACCGGGATGCCCTTCTCCTGGAGGAACTTGAGCGTGCCGCCGGTGGACACGATCTCGACGCCGAGCCGGGCGAGCCCGCGGGCGAAGTCTTCGAGCCCCCGCTTGTCATACACGGAAACCAGGGCGCGGCGCGCCTGCAGCATGCAGCGATCTCCCTCGGAGTGTTAGCTCAACGTCCGCGGTCGGCCCGCGGCAGGACCAGGAGGCGGGTGCCGGAGCTCACCACTGAAGACCGGTCGTCGGCGCCCCCTGCCGCGATCCAAATATAGCGCAGCACCAGGGTGACGTCGGTCACGGCATGGCTGAAGGCCACGGAGGCGACGCCGAAGGCGGTGGAGCGGTCGTCGAAGCGGCCGACCCCCGAGGCGAAGCCGATCTTGCGGTACTCGCGGCCTACCATCGGGTAGACCTGCCGGCCGCGGCGGAGGGCCTCGGCCAGGAGAGGCTTGAGGTTCCTCTGCCGGTCCAGGGAGGGCGGGACGCCATAGAAGACCAGGGGGAAGCGGGGCTCGGCCGTCTCGGCGTAGCGCAGGTAGTCGAGAAAGTAGCGGGCCTCTTCCGGATCAGACCCGGAGACGGCGAGCGGGTTGTTTGCGTCGGCCACGTAATGCGCCACCGCGCCGAGCCGCCGCACGACCTCCTCGAACGGCCGATGGAGGCGGATGGCGGAGATGGCGGCGTCCACCTCGGCGAACAGGGCCTGGTCGAGCGTGCCGGAGCCGTCGGGGTCCTTGCGGTGGCGATCGGGGTCGGCATCCTGGAACGGGGCCTGGACGCCATCCTGGAACGCCTCCTTGTGCTTCTCGATCTGCCGGGCGAGATCGGGCGGGGCGAGCCGCGCGGCCTCGCGGGCGATTGCGCTCTGGGTGCGCGGGGTCCAGGCGACGGCCGGAGACACGAGAAGCAGTCCGAGGGCTGCCGGGAGGAGCCGGGAGAGGTACAATCCCTGTTGCATTACCAGCCTATTCTACCTGGGAACCGTCCGTGCCGCTCTGCCGGACAGGGAGAATCTCTTGCCGCGCCATCGTTTAGACGTCATCGGCCTCTTCTGCCCGTTGCCCATCCTGCTCGCCGCCCGGGAGATGAGGAAGCTCCAGCCCGGCGACCTCCTGGAAGTAGTGGGGGACGACCCCGCCATCCGGGAAGACATGCCCATCTGGTGCGAGCGCGCCGGCCACCGCCTCGTCGAGATGGAAGACGAAGAGGGAACGATCCGTTCCCTGGTGGAGAAGGGACAGGGGCGCCCGCGAGCTTGACTCGCTTGACTCCGGGCGCCCTTCCCTGCTAAAAAGTCTCTCCCTCGGGGGCAACCCCCGTGCCCAGGTAGCTCAGTTGGTAGAGCACGTGACTGAAAATCACGGTGTCACTGGTTCGATTCCGGTCCTGGGCACCATCTGACCCCCTCCTTCGACAGCTTCAAGGCCAGATCGGGCAGAACGGTCCGCCGCAGAAGGAGAACTGGTACTCCCAGAGGCCGTTGATGCACTTGTACCGGTCCTTCGGAGTCGACGCCCCATCCTCGCAGCTGCAGTTGGGGCCGGTGGTCACGTTCCGGATGTGGCCGTCGGTGCAGCAGGCGGCGCAGTAGTGGATGACGCTGTCGCAGATGACGTAGCCCGGCTGCTGCGGGCAGGTCACGCTCGAGTCCACGGCGCTGCAGGTGCTGACGTAGCTGCACGAGACCGGGGCGTTCAGCGGCCCGCAGTCAGCGATGCACGTTGCATTCGTGCCTTCTCCGCCGCCGCCTTCACCCAGACTGGCCTGGAACAGCTTCGCCGGAGCGGTGGAACACTGGGTTGGACCAACGGGAGCGGCAAGGGCGCTGGCGAGGACGAAGACGCTCAACAATCCGGTCATGAAGGCACCTCCTGGATGTGGAGCTCTCGCGAGCTGCGAGAACCCCTTTTCCTTCTAAGGTGCGCGAGTGCGGTGACAGCGAGCCGTGATGAACTGTTGCGGCTGAAGGCGACCCGCGTTACGATCTCCGGCGATCAGGGACGCGGCTTGACGCTCCCCGCGTGGGGCGTTAACCTCGATTCGGAACGAAGAGGTGTCCATGTCCGAACCGGCATACCCCCTGGCTCTTCCTGAGGAGCAGCGTTGGCCCACGCAGGGCAAATGGACCTATGAGGATTACCTGCGCCTCCCTGACGATGGCCAGCGCTACGAGGTCATCCATGGGATCCTCTTCGTGACGGCGACGCCGACTTGGCCTCATCAGTATGCGGTGTGGACGCTCGGATTCCTGTTACAGGAGTTTGTCCGCAAGCACCGTCTCGGAATCGTCGCGGGAGCGCCGTTCAACATCCGCCTCCCTTTCCGGATCGCCGATCCCGTTCAGCCGGACCTCTTCTTCTTCCGGACCGGGAACGAGCCCACGGCCGAAGGCAGCGACTTCCAAGGCGTGCCGGAGCTGGTCGTCGAAGTCCTCTCGCCGAGCACGCGCCGAAGGGACCAGACGATCAAGCTCGACGCGTATCGCGAAGCCGGCGTTGCCGAATGCTGGCTCGTGGACCCGAAGGGCCGGACGGCCACGGTTCACGTCCTGAGCGAGGACCGCAGCCGCTACGTCGAGATCTGCCGGGGCGGGATCGGGGAGAGCGTGACCTCGACCGTGCTGCCCGGCCTCCGCGTCGAAGTCGGAGCCCTCTTCCTGGCAACCGGCTGATTCAAGCCCGCCCGTACGCCGTCTCGCGGTCCAGCACTTCCAGGGTCTTGTAATAGAGCGCGTCGGCCTCTTCGCGGCTGTTGCCGATGGCGGTCAGGCCGAGCTTGCCGAACTCGGAGACGGCTCCGATCAGGTGGAAGAGGGCGCCCGAGCCCGTGGCGTGGTTGTAGTGGAGGCGGTTCTCGGTGAGGATCTCGATCAGGTCCTCGGGGAGCAGGCTGCGGTAGGCGTCGGAGTGGAGGTTGTCCGTCGCCCGGTAGTATTTGGACGAGCCGCTGGGGGCGAAGAAGAGCCCGGAGGCACGGTCGAGGTGGCCGCCGGTGAGAAACTGCAGGCCCAGATAAGGATGGGTCGTCCCCCCCATCCGCAGGTTGATCTCCAGGGCCGTCATGTTCCAGTCCCCGCCCGGCTGATCGCGCCAGAGCAGGAAGTCGATGGCGAAGCGGCTCACCACGCCGTGGGTGGCCAGGACCTCGCCGATGCGCACGGCGGCGTCGAGGATGCGCTGGCGGTAGCCGTCGCGGGCGGGGAAGGTGCAGCCGAGAAAGACCTGGTCGCCCGGACCGCCGAGGATCTGGTCGTGAGTCGAGATCGGCAGCACCTCTCCGCTCGGGCTGATGCGGAGCTGGGCGCTCGGCGAGCACTTGTCCACGCCTTCGATGAATTCCTCGACGATCCCGCCCATCCGGTTGTATTTCTCGAAGTAGGCGTCTCCCGTTTCCTCGGGCACCGCGAGGCTGATCTGGTTCAGCGCCTCGCGCACCGCGGCCCGTCCGGCCGCCTCCGGATAGCGTTCCGGATAGCGAAAGATGGCATTGCCTTCGCCGGAGAAGCTGTCGTTCAGCTTGATCACGGCGCGCCGGAGCCCAGGGCGCCGCGCGGCGAGCTCGACGAGCGCCTCCTCGACCTCGGCCCGCGAGTGGAGGTCCTCGAAGCCTTCCGGCAACGGCACCCCGGCGGCGCGGAAGATCTTGCGGCTGCCCGACTTGGTGCCCAGCGGGACGAGGTCGGGATCGACGCCGTTGAGCGGCACGCCGAGGAGGACGGCGAGCCGGCGTTCGTGCGGCGTCGAGTTGAAGACGGTGAGGTAGGCGCGCGAGCGGTCCTGGATGCCTTCCCGGATGCGCTCGATCAGGCGCGGGCGCTCCAGGATCTTCTCGGTGAGCGAGCGCGGCGAGGCATCGTGGGCGCAGAGGAGCGTCAAGCGCGCCCGGGCATGGCTCGCGGGGATGCCGGCGAGCAGATGAAAGTAATAGTCCAGGATCATCGGGTGCACGGGCTGCGAGGTCACGTAGACCACCCGCGACCGCGGATTGCGCAGCCGGATCAGCAGGAAGAGCAGGCGCTCCTCGTAGAAGCTCGCGCCCGCCAGCTTCCTGAGCTCGCTCTGGTCGAGGGTCATGGACGGCACGACGATCGAGGTGTGGGGCTCCTCGTCGCGCATGGTGAGGGCTTCCCAGACCGCGAGGAGACGGGGCTGCAGCTCCCGGAACGCGGCGACCTCCTCCTCGACCGTGAGGTCCCCGGCGAACGGCGGCTTCGGAATCATTCGTGCAGGAGCGCCTCCATCCGCAGCCGCACCTGGCGCCAGAGGTGGAAGCGCAGCGGTTCCCGCAGCGTGTACTCCGACGTCTGGGCGAGGAGCTGCTCGGAATCCTCGTCGGGGAAGGTGCGGGTCAGCGCCTCGCGGCGCTCCGCCACCCACTCGGCGCTCACCTCGCCGCGCTCGAGCTTCTGGTCGACGATCCGCATCTGCCGCGCGCGGTCCACGACCTCGGGGTGATGGTTGACGCCGAAGATGCGCGGCATCGTCCCGCCCGGATCGCGGGCGAATTCGATCATGGTGATCGCTTCCCCCCGCCGGCCGCCGGCGCCGCGGGTCTCCCAGCCTATGGGCGTCATCCCCGGCGGGAACGCTCCGGGGCGGGGGATGAGATCGAAGAGCCGGTTGTCGAGGATGCGCAGCCGGCCGCCGTCGAGCTTCTGGTCGAACTGCCGGAACCAGGGATGCCGGGCGGCCTCGGGCGCCAGCACGTTCTCGAGCATGCCGGCGCTCTTGCCCCCCTTTTCGGGGCCGCGCAGGACGGGCCGGGCGAGCCCCGACCAGAGGCACAGCATGCCGAACGTGTGGCAGACGGCGAGGAGCGCCGCGCTCTCGTCGGCGAGGATGCGGTCGAAGAGGCGGAAGAGCGGCTCCTGCCAGGAAGGATCTTCGTCGATGCCCTGGCTGCGCTCGGAGCGGCCGTCGTTCTCATGGGGATCGAGGGAGCCCGGCCCGCCCGTCCCGACATAGAGGGAGAAACGGCCGCCGGGGGGCTCGGGGATCATGCCGGAACGGCGCACGTCGAAGGAGATCGCGCGCACGCGGACGCCGGTCTCCCCGGTTTCGCAGGCCTCGCAGGCCAGATCGAGCAGGGAATGGACCAGGCAATCGTGTCCGAGATTCGGCCAGCCGTGGTTCATGTCCAGCACGGCGACGTCAACCACCCGCGGATCGGCACGGGGGAGGTCCTCCGGCCGCTCGACGCGCACGTACTCGAAAGCGCCGCAGGGGGCGTCGCCGAGGTGCCCAAGGCCGCAGAAGTGCGGGCTGCCGGGGAGCTTGTGCTTGCAGAGAAAGGACATATCAGGCTGAGCCGGATGATACCAGCGATCCGATCCCATGTAGGGGCACCCCTCGTGGGCATAGGCGCTAACTTTGCCGCGGCAACAACCGGGCGGGCGGGTCCCTCCCCCCTGGGCGGGTGGCGGTTGGGACCGGGGGGAGGCTAGGAGGGGGGTGTCGCGCGCTTGCCACGAGCTTTGTCGACGTCGGAGCGCCCCCCTCCTAACCTCCCCCCAGAGCCAACCCTCCCCCTCCCCGGGGGGAGGGACCCTCCCTCCCAAGGCTTTTTCGGCAAAGTTAGCGCGTATGGGGCGGCCGGGGGGTGAGGGTCACCACCCCCCCGCCAGCGGCACCGCCGCCCTCCCCGGCTCCCCGAGCTGGAACACCGTCTCGATCGCCGTGCCCGTCCTGCCGGTCAGGGAGAATTCGGCCGAGCCCGTGTTGTAGAACCCCGGCGTGTCGATGCCGTCCCCGTCCCAGTCGCCAACGATGGGCAGGAGGGCATTGCCATCCGCAAAGTCGAAGACCACGGTGGCGCTGCCGCTGGCCAGGGCGTTCAGGAGGCGGAACGTGTTCGTGTCGGGATCGAACAGGCCCACCGAGTCGCGGCCGTCGCCGTCCCAGTCGCCCGCGAGCGGGATCATCCCCTCCTGCCACTCCGCGATGCGCACGGTCAGACCCATCAGCCGGCCCGTGGTGGGGTCCTGCTTGAACCGGAACGTGCCGGTGGCCGGATCGTAGAAGCCGACGCCGTCGCGGCCGTCGCCGTTCCAGTCCCCGGCCAGGGGGAGCCAGCCGGCCTTGACCTTCCTGATGAAGGGGCGCTGGTCGTCCGCTCCTCCGGAGAGCGAGTTC
>DASUNJ010000744.1:0-2112 GCA_036277235.1 Thermoanaerobaculia bacterium
GGGCGCGTCCAGGGGTCGCCCAACTCGTCCTTCATGAGCGCCAGCCAGTCGGTCGCCTGCTTGGCGGTGGAGATCCCGCCGGCCGGTTTGAAGCCGACGCGCTGGCCGGTGCGCTCGTGATATTCGCGGATGGCGCGCACCATCACGAGGGAGACGGCCAGGGTGGCGTTGACCTTCTCCTTGCCCGTGGAGGTCTTGATGAAGTCGGCGCCGGCCATCATGGCGACGCGGCTCGCCCGCGCCACGTTGCGCAGGGTGCCCAGCTCGCCCGTGGCGAGGATGGTTTTCAGATGAGCGTCCCCGCAGGCTTCGCGGAAGGCGCGCACCTCGTCGTAGAGCGCCTGCCAGTCGCCGTTCAGCACGTGGGCTCGAGAGACGACGATGTCGATCTCCCCCGCCCCGGCGGCGACCGACTCGCGGATCTCGGCGAGGCGGAGATGGAACGGGTTCTGCCCGGCCGGGAAGCCGGCGGACACCGCGCAGACCGGGATGCCGGAGCCTTCGAGGGCCTCGCGCGCCGGGGCGATGAGCGAGTGGTAGACGCAGACCGCGGCGGCCTTGATGTCCAGGTGGGCGACGCCGAGGGCTTCGAGGATTTCCCCGCGGACGGGCCGGCGGGCCTTGGCGCAGAGGCGGCGGACGCGGCCGGGCGTGTCGTCGCCCGCGAGCGTCGTCAAGTCGATGCAAGTGATGGCCCGCAGGTACCAGGCGGCCTGCCACTCTTTCTTGACGGTCCGGCGCTTGGGCAGGGTGGTGGCCCGGCGCTCGGCCGCGCTGGTGTTGACGCGGGCGTCGCGGACCCAGTCGAGCTCCAGGGGAGTGCCCGGGTTGCGCTCGTGGTGGGGCTCGGAAGGCTGCGGGGCCAGCACGGGCCTGTTGCGGATTTCCTGCACGGCCATGGCAAGGGGGAGCTTAGCAGACAAGAACCTCAAGGACACCCTCCCGATGTAGAGACGCCCCGTGGGGCGTCTCTCGGGGCGGCGATACCGTTTCACCTACCCCTGGCGTGCCGCGGGAGATCCTGTGAGGGCCCGAAAGGTCTTCGCCGATTCGGAGACGCCCCACGGGGCGTCTCTACAGTGGGGCGGCAGCGCTATCTCCCGGCCGCAGCCCCACCGCCCCGCCCGTCCACCGCACTCTCCCCAGCTCGGCGCCGGTGTAGTAGTGGGTCAGGATGTCGCGGTAGGTGTGGCCGCGCTGGGCCATGCCGTAGGAGCCGACCTGGCACATGCCCACTCCGTGTCCGAAGCCGCGGCCGGTGAAGAGCCAGCCGGCCTCCCGGTTCTTTGGCTCCAGGCGCTTGGCGGTGAAGAGCGTATCGGGCACGTCGAGGGTCCAGCGGATCGGCAGGCCGTCCACCTGGACCGACTGGCCGTTCTGGCCCTGGATGAGGATCCTGCCCACCCGGCCGGATTCGCCGCGGTTCAGGATCTCCAGGCTGCTGAAGCCGATGCCGGGAAAGCGGGTGTCCACGTTCTTGGCGAGCTGCGAGTCGGTGCGGAAGCGGGTCCAGGAGCTGTACGGGCTGCTGCGGTCGAAGGCCACGCCGTCGAGATCCACTTCCTGGGCCGCGGCGATGAGCCGGTCCGCCTGCCAGTAGAGGGTCAGACGGTCGCCGGGCACGAGCGCGAGGCTCGACGCGCTGGTCATCAGATCCCCCCGGCGGCGGAACGCCGCGATGCGCCCGGCCAGCGGATGGGTCGCCTCTTCCTTGTCTTTGCCCGTGGGTTTGACCTGGAGCGCGCCGTTCTTGAGCCCGAGGAACGCCACCTCCTCGCGCCGCACGACCTGGAGCAGCTCGGCGAGGGCGAGGAGCATGCCTTCGGTCTCCTCCTGCTGGAGCGGCTGGTCGAGGGGGCCGGTGATGAGCCCGCTCTTGACCAGGTAGGCCGCGCGGCGCAGGTCGTCCTGGCTCCAATCCTTCGGCGGATCGTGGAGGAGGTAGGCCACGTCCTCGGTCGCGACGAGCAGGCGGGCATCCAGGGCCAGGTCAAAAGAGGCAGCCACGAAGCGCTGGACTTCGCGGCGGTCGAGCGAGCCGAGACGATCCCGCGGCACGGACAGTCCGGCCAGAAGGGCCAGGTGCTCCAGCCGCGCCTGCAGGACTTCGTG
>DASUNJ010000745.1:0-12343 GCA_036277235.1 Thermoanaerobaculia bacterium
GGGGACTACGCCATCCTGTCGGCCGTGCAGGCGGTCTTCCCCGAGCTGGGGATCCCGCGCGAGCGTTTCGTGGTCGTGTCGGGGATCGGCTGCTCGAGCCGCTTTCCCTACTACATGAACACCTTCGGGTTCCACACGATCCACGGCCGCGCCCCCGCGGTCGCCACCGGCCTCAAGATGGCCCGTCCGGACCTCGAGGTCTGGATCGCCACCGGCGACGGCGACGCCATGTCGATCGGCGGCAACCACCTGATCCACACGCTGCGCAGGAACGTCGGGGTCAAGATCCTGATGTTCAACAACCGGATCTACGGTCTGACCAAGGGCCAGTACTCGCCCACCAGCGAGCTGGGCAAGAAGACCAAGTCGACCCCGGCCGGCTCGGTGGACTACCCGTTCAACCCGCTCTCCCTGGCCCTCGGAGCGGGCGCCACCTTCGTGGCCCGGAGCGTGGACATCTTCCAGTCGCACCTGCGCGACACCCTGCGCCGCGCCGCCGAGCACAAGGGCACGGCCTTCGTCGAGATCTACCAGAACTGCAACATCTTCAACGACAAGGCCTTCACCTACATGACCGAGAAGGACACCAAGGACGAGCACGTGATCTACCTGGAGCACGGCAAGCCCCTGGTCTTCGGCAAGGCCAAGGACAAGGGCATCCGCATGCGGGGCACCGAGCTCGAAGTCATCCAGCTCGGAGACGGCCACACCGCGGACGACTGCCTGGTATGGAACGAGAACCTGGACAACCCGGCCACCGCCTTCCTCGCCGCGCAGCTCCTGCCGCCGAACTTCCCGACGGCCGTGGGCGTCTTCCGCAGCGTGGACATGCCCAGCTACGAAGAGCGGGTCATGGACCAGATGCACGCCGAGACCACCCGCCTCGGCGTCGGCAAGCTGGACGACCTCCTCAAGGCCGGCGACACCTGGATCGTGTCCGATAGTCAGACGGTGAGCTGAGGCTCGTCGCTCTCGCAGGATGAAACGGCCGGCGGAGACGCCGGCCGCTTCTTTTTGGAGCCTGCTACTGCTCGGGCTCGGCCGCGGTCGCCTGCTCCAGTGCTTCCAGCCGCGCCTTGAGCTCGCTCTGCAACTCATCGATCCGGGCTTGCTGGGCCTTGATCTGCTCGTCCTGCTTGAGCGTGTAGAGGGTCAGCTCCTCGACCTTCTCCAGCAGCCGCATCTGTACTTGGCTGAGGTTGAGGCCGTCCTTCTTGACGTCGTCCGCGCTCGGGACGTTCGGGAGGTGCTTCTCCCGGGAGACGAACGCTCTCAACTCGTCCAAGGGCATCAATCGATAATCGGGCTCGAAGACGAAGTCCGGGACGTTGAGGGTGGTTCCGTCGTCGATGAAGGAGCCGCCCGAAACGCGGATGTCACCGCTGTTCACGTGGAGCTTGGAGGAAGGTGTCGAGGTGCCGATGCCGACGCTGCCGGTATTGGTGAGGATCATCCGCTCCACGTTGGCTGTCGCGAAGCGGATGGACGGATTCGGTGCGGTTGCCGATGCGTCCGGTCTCACATTGAAGAAGCCGGCTCCTCGCCCGAACGAGCCTCCACCGTAGCCGAAGTTAAGCGCTGGGCCGGAGACTGGATCCGGCCCAGCTCCTGCGAAGGCGTCGGAGGTGGCGGTCGAGGAGAGGTGCAGCTGGGCACCGGGGACGGCCGTCCCGATGCCCACCTTCCCGCTTCTCAGAACGAGGGTATTTTCCGGTGAATCGCCGTAAACGGAGACGGGGATCGTGCCCGCATCTATATCCGCCAGGAAGAAACGGTCGTTGTCACCTTGGAATCCGTTGGCCTGAAGGAGCCAGTCGCGAGCCCAGCTGATGGGATTGTTTACATCCTCGAAGAAGATTCCGACACCGACATCGGATGTCAGCTGAAGTGCTACGAAGGGGCTAACCGAAGTACAGAGGTCGCCGACGCAGGCATTACCCTGAACCACGAGGTCCTCTGGAATGACCTCCGTCGCCGCAGTGACGTTCCTGATCTTGGGCTTTGTGGCCGGCTCCGCATCTCCTGGGGTTTTTCGTTCCTCGAAGGATGCTGCGAAGCTCTCCTGCCGGACGGCAAAGGAACCCGATTGGCGGAGCGGCCGTTCCGAGCGATCCCCCGCCTGGCGCGGCACAAACTGCAGCTCGTAGGAATAGGCCCCATCCGGGAGTTGGCTCCCCCCCTGATCGAAGAGGTCCAGGGAGGCGGGCTGGCCGGCCGCGAATTCCTTGCGGAGCCAGAGCCCCTCGGGGCCAGCAATCGTCAGGATGACCTGCTCGTAGTCGCCGGCTGGTTGCCAATCGATGCGGCCTGCGCCGAGCGCCATCTCAGCGTGGGGGCGCGCAGGCTCGCGAGCCTCTTCGGATGCTGCTGCCTCCGGCAGCAGCCAGGCAACCATGAACAGAGAGCAGAGGGTCACTGCCGCGACAACGTTTCTCCGGGTGTTCATCGCTCCTCTCCTTTCTCAATCCTTTGCCCCATCGCCGCCGGCCGGCCGTGTGGAGCGTGTCTACCTTTGTATGGCTGTTTAGCGCATTACATTTCATCAATGTGAGGGAGCGCTGGAGGAGTCTTCCTGGTAGTCTTCCGCCCGTATGGCCGACCTCCTCATCCTCGCAGCGTGGCCGGCGCCTGTGCGCCGGCCGTTTCCTTTTTGAGCCTACTTCTGCTCGGCTGCGGTCTCCAGCGCTGCCAAGCGAGCGTTGAGCTTGGCGTTCTCGCTCTGCAGAGCCTTGACCTGCTCGTCCTGCTTCAGCGTGTAGAGGGTCAGCTCCTCGAGCTTTTCCAGCAACCGCATCTGGACCTGGCTGAGGTTGAGGCCGTCCTTCTTGACGTCATCCGCGCTCGGAACGTTCGGAAGATGTTTCTCCCGGGAGACGAACTCTCTCAGCTCGTCCAGGGGCATCAAGCGATAGTCGGGCTCGAAGACAAAGTCAGGAACGTTCAGGGTGGTGCCGTCGTCGATGAAGGAGCCGCCGGAAACGCGGATGTCGCCGCCATTCACATGGAGCTTGGAGGACGGTGTTGAGGTGCCGATGCCGACATCGCCGGCGGAGGTGATCCGTACCCGTTCCGTGCTGTTGGTCAGTATGACGATTGGGTTGTTGCCGAGGCTGTTCAGGCGAGTCGTCGAGGCGGCGTTGTCGATACCGAAGAAGAGATCGACGTTGCCGGCGTTGTCCAGATATTCAATGGCGGAAAAGCCGGTTGCACTGGAGTTCTGGAGTCTTGCCACCGACGTTGTCGAGGCGTTCTCCTTGACATCGAGGCGAACCGAAGCGGCGGAGGAGCCGATGCCGACGTTGCCGGTGTTGGTGATGATCATCCGCTCCACGTTGGCTGTCGCGAAGCGGAGGGACGGATTCGGTGCGGTTGCCGATGCGTCCGGTCTCACATTGAAGAAGCCAGCTCCTCGCCCGAACGAGCCTCCGCCGTAGCCGAAGTTAAGCGCTGGGCCGGAGACGGGGTCCGGACCCGCTCCTGCGAAGACGTCGGTGGTGGCGGTCGAGTAGAGGTGCAACTCGGCACCCGGGGTAGCGGTCCCGATGCCGACGTTGCCGTTGCTTCGCACGTAGAGTGAAGCACTCGGTGCATCACCTTCGATGGTGAAGGGAATTGTAGGGCCGGCAGTCATATCGATGATGGAGAAGTACTCACCCGGCCCGATGTCGTCGTTGGCCGTGAGCGCCCAGTCGTGCTCAAAGCTAAATGGGTCGTTGGCAGGATCGTCAAAGTTGAGCACGAGCGAATGGCTCTTCAGCGTTAGAGGGATCCCCGGGTCGCTGGAGGTGCAGGAGGGACCTATGCAGGCTCCACCCACAACGATCAGGTCGTCGGATATGGTTTGCAGGTTTGCGGTGGCTCGCTTGAGTGGGAGGCGTGGTGGAGCTTCCGTCACGAAGCTGCCCCCTTTCACGGCCAGATAGCCGGAGTGCCTCAAAGGCATCCCGGAGCCATCCTCGGCCTTCCGGCGTGGCGTGACCCAAAGCTCATAGGTGTAGGTCCCGTCCGGGAGCGGTTCGCCGCTGGAGTCGAAGAGTCCGAGGGAGGGCACGTGGCCGGCCCCGAACTCCTTGCGGAGCCAGAGCCCCTCGGGCCCGGCGATCGTCAGGACGACCTGTTCGTATTCGCCGGCCGGCTGCCAATCGACACGGTCTGCGCCGAGCGCCATCTCAGCGAGGGGACGCGCAGGCTCGCGAGCTCCCGCGGACGCCGTTGCATCTGGGAGCAGCCAAGCCGCCACGACTAGAGAGCAGAGGGTCACTACCGCGACAACGTTTCTCCGGGTGTGCATCGCTCCTCTCCTTTCGGTCCTTGCCCCACCAGCCGACTGCCGGTCGGTATGGGCGTGTCTACCTTTGTATGGCTGATTAGCGCATTGCATTTCATCAATGTGAGGGAGCGCTGGAGGAGCCTTCCTGGTAGTCTTCCGCCCATATGGCCGACCTCCTGATCCTCGCCCACGGCGGCACCTGGGACATGCGGTTCCAGACCTCCTCCCTCGCGGCCAGCGCGGCAGCGGGGGGGGACCGGGTGGACCTGGCGCTGTTCTTCGGGGCCTTGGAGGCGTGGTCGGCTGGGCGGTGGGATGAGCTCGACCCGCAGCCGCCGCTCTCGGCCGAGCGGCTGGAGGCGCTCGACATGCCGCCGCTCTCCCAGATGCTGGCCCCCGGGCGCGAGGACGGGCTCATCCGGATCTATGCCTGCAGCGCCACCGCCCACCTGCTCGGGCTCGATCTCGCCAGGGTCCAGGCCTCGGTGGACGCCCTGCTGGGATGGCAGAGCTTCTCGCGGATGATCCGCGAGACCCCACGAGTCGTGACACTGTGAGGACCTTATGACCGACCTGCGTTCGTCCCGGATCGCCTTCGTGGGCTCCGGAGTGATGGCGGAAGTGATGATCAGCGGCCTGCTGAGCCAGGGCGCGACCGTGCCGGAGCGGATCTGGGCCTCCGGTCCTCGCGAAGAGCGCGCCCTGGAGCTCCGGAATGCCTACGGCATCCACGCCTCGACCGACAACCTGGAAGCGGTGGCGAACGCGGACCTCGTGGTCCTCTCCGTCAAGCCGCAGACCCTGTCGAAAGTGCTCCCGGAGATCGCCAAGGGCATCCGGGAGAGGCACCTGGTGCTGTCCATCATCGCCGGAGCGCGGATGAAGGTGATCGGGAGCGCACTGAGGCATCCGGCCATCGTCCGCTGCATGCCGAACCTCCCCTGCCGCATCCGCCGGGGGATGACCGTCTGGACCGCCACCCATGAGGTCCGCCCCGAAGCGCGGGAAGAGGTGCGGGGCATCCTGCGCACCATGGGCAAGGAGATCTACGTCTCCGACGAGCGCGACGTGGACCGCGCCACGGCCGTCAACGGCACCGGGCCGGCGATCATCGCCCTCTTCGTCAAGTCGCTGGAAGATGCGGCCAACTTCATCGGCGAGCCGCGCCCGCTGGCGCGGCAATCCGTGCTGGAAACGATCATCGGCACGGCCGAGATGATCCTCGCGTCCGACCGGCACCCGGCCGAGCTGATCGACAGCGTGACCTCCCCGGGCGGCACCACCTCGCGCGCCCTCCACATCCTGCACCAGGGGCGCTTCTCCGCGATTTTGACCGATGCCATCGACGCGGCCCTGCGGCGTACCCTGGAGCTGGGCAACCAGCTCGACGAGCAGATGCGCGCCGCCGGGGAGCCGGAAGGCCAGGCCGGCTCAGGGTAGCACCAGCTCGGACTCTCCTCCGGCGGCCACCGCGGTCTCTCCCTCCCATACCTGTCCGTCGGGCGCCGCCACCCGCGCCCGCCAGGCGCCGGGCGGCAGGCCCTCCACCGTGCCGCTGCCTCCGGGCAGGAGCCATTCCCTCTGGAGGTGCCCGAAGGGGTTCAGCGATTCGAACGGCCTGCCGTCCGGGCCGAGCAGGACCAGCGTGGCGACCGCATTGGCCTCCGCCAGCGACGGCACCCGCACCCGCACGCGGCCGGCGTCGGGGAGCACGACCTCGACGGGCGGGCCGGGCACCTTCACCGGTACCCGCACCCCAACACCGCCGGTCCCGGTGACCAGCACCTCCCAGGCGCCGGGCGGCACCGTCGCGAAGCGGGCCCTCCCCGCCGCGTCCGGCGTCTGCCCCTCGACCGCCACCTGCCGCCCCGCGCCGTCGAAGACGGCGACGGCCAGCCCGGGCGGCACCCGTCCCGAGGCCAGCCGCACCACCGCCTCCAGCCCGTCGGCCGGGGAAAGCCGGATCTCGACGCCGTCGAGGCTCGCGCCAGCCTGAACCTCCACGATCTGCTCGGCCGGGGCATGGCCAGGATGGCGCACCGTCAACCGATGCCGTCCGGCCAGCACACGGCCGACCAGAAAGCGTCCGGCCTCGTCCGTGATCACGTTGATCACCGAGGCGCCCTGGCCGCCGCCGTCCCCGACGAGCTGCTGCAGGTAGACCACCACCCTGGGCACCGGCTGCGACGTGGCCTCGGAGATCACCGAGCCGGAGACCTGCGCCGTCGGCACGTCGATGACCACGTCGCGGTCGGCGAGCACTTCGACGACCTCGTTGTAGTTCAGCATCTCGCGGGCGCTCGAGATGGACAGGCGGTAGCGGCCCGGCTCGAGCCCCTCCAGTCGGAACGAGCCCTGGTGGTCGGTCATCCCCGAGCGCACCATCGCCGCCTCGAAGCCATGGGCCGAGACCCGCGCCTCGGACAGCGGCTCGCCGCCGTGGGACACCGACCCGGTCAGCGTCAGGCCGCCGCCGAAGCGGAGGTCGCGCTCCATCTCCCGCGCGCCGGGAGCGAGCGTCACCCGCGCCTCGGCCTGGCGGTTGCGGCCCCGCACCGATCCCCGCACCAGCCAGTCCCCCGGCGCCAGGTCCGGGATCTCGTAGACGCCCTGGTAGTCCACCGTGCCGCCGCGGCTCCCGCCATGAGGCGCCTCGGCGGCCACCTCGGCCGCCGCCAGCTCCTCGAAGCTCAGGCCCAGGAGCCGTCCGCTGACCGTGACCCCCCGCCGCAGCACGACCTGCACCCCCTCGACCGGCCGCCCTTCGACCCGTACGGCCCCTTCGGCCTCGGACTCCGCGTAGCCCGTGCCTCCGGCCCGCAGATCGTACAAGCCGGCCGCGACGGTGGGGAAGACGAAGCCGCCGCCGTCGTCGCTCGCCGCCGTGTAGGTGTGCGGGTCCCAGGGGTCCTGCAGACGGATCTCGACGCGCGCGCCTTCCACCGGCTCGCCGGCCTCGTCCATCACCCGGCCGGCGACCGGCTGGCCGCCGTCCAGCAAGAAATCCGCGGCGTTGGTCCCGGCCTCGATCTCCATCTGCCGCACCTGGCGGTTGGAGCCTGGATGCCGGACCTCGACCTCGCGCGGTCCAGGCGGAATGCCTGCCACCCGGTAGAGCCCGTCGGCATCCGCGAGGGCGGACACCGGCCCCACCGTCACCCGTGCGCCGGCAGCCGGACCGCCGCCCTTCATGGAGACCGTGCCCGCGAGCGCCGCGCCCGCCGAGAGCACGAGCCGGACACCGTCCACGCTCTTTCCCGGGACGATCGTCACCGGCACCGGCGCCGACGGCTGGAAGCCCTCGGCCTCGGCCCGCAACTCGGCCTCCCCGGAAGCCACCTCCTCCAGGACGAACCTGCCCGCGGCGTCGGCCGCCGCCTGCCGCGCCAGCTCCGCCGGCCGAATCGGGATCCCCACGGTGCCCGCCGGCAGCGACCGGCCGCCGAGGTGTACCGCCGCCCCGGCAACCGGCTCGCCGCCCTCGGTCACCACCTCGCCGCTCACCCGCGCCGCCTCCTCCAGGACCAGGACCACCGGCTCCCGGGTCGGTACCTCGATTCCGCGCACGGCCGCGGTCACGTACCCCTTCCGCCCTGCCGCCAGGTGGATGCGCCGGCCGGCTTCCAGGTCCTCGACCGCGAACCGCCCGTCGTGGCCGGCGGAGGCGGCCGGCTTCCCGCGCGCGATCTGCGCTGCCGGCAGGGGCGGCCCTCCGTCATCCTCCACCAACCAGACCTCGGTTCCGGCGAGCGGGCGGCCGGCGGCATCGGTCACCCGGCCCCTGGCCGCGGCTCCCGGGTGGAGCACCAGGGTCCCGAGATCGGCAGGCCCCTCCGTCCCATCGCCTGGGAGCACCGGAAGCCGGCGCACGATGCGCGGCGCGAAGCCCGGCTTGCGCGCCTCGATGTCAAGCTCGCGCGCCGGCAGCTCCTCGATCCGGAAGCGCCCCTCGCCGTCGGTGACGGCTGCCGGCCCGGTCCGCTCCGGCCCACCCCGCCCTCGCGCCTTCCCTCCGGAAGGGGAGAGTCGCACCTCGACTCCCGAGAGGGGACGATCCCCGGCGTCGACGACCCGTCCGCTGCCGGGCCGGCTCCTCTCCAGCACGAATTTCAGGTCCCAGCGCAGGTCCGGGCGCCGGGCGAGCGTCTCGCGCACCGGCAGAAAACCCTTGCGCTCCACCGCCACCTCGAAGGCTGCATCCGGATGCAGCCCGGCGAGCGCAAAGCGGCCGTCGGCGTCCGTGACCGCGCGCGCATCGGCCGGGTCCGGGTGGAAGCCGCGCCGCTGCGGAGGCGCTACGAAGCCTGCGACCTCCGCGCCGGGCACGGGCTTGCCGGTCCGGTCCACCACCTGGCCCGCCGCCGAAGCCGCGGCGGCCAGGGCCAGGGTCGGCGCCTGCCCGGCCGCGGCGGCCGAGCGCGTCACCCAGGCAGTGTCGGACAGGCGCCCCGCGGCCTCGGCCTGGATCCAGAACCGCTCCTCCGGCGGCGCCGCCAGCCGGTAGCTTCCGTCCGCGCCGGTTACCACGGAGGCGCCGGGATCGTGCCCCGGCCACACCCGCGCTCCGGCCACCGGCCGCCGGCTGGCCGCGTCGAGCACCCGCCCGGAGACCCAGGCCGGCGGATTCAGAACGAGGGGGAACGGACAGCTGCCTTCAGGCCGGGGCGGGAGCTCGGTCCGCCAGCGCCGGCCGTCCCCGGCGAACAGTTGGAGAGCCACCGGGCCCGGGCTCCCGCCGTCCTGGATCGAGAGCCGGCCCTGCTCGCCGGTCCTTCCCACGGGCCATGCCGGATCTCCGGCGACGACCACCAGATCCGGGAGAGGCGACCCGCCGGGCTGCTTCGCCTCGAGGGTCAGCGGAAGCCGCGCCGCCGCCAGGACCATACGGGCGTGCCCCTCGACCCGTTGGCGTGCCGTGACCAGGCTCCCCGGACGCAAGGCCGTGAGCTGGAGCGTCTCGCCCGCGGCGCGGGGGAGCGTCACCCGGCCCTGGGCGTCCGTGACCCCGTTCCGGCTTGCGACCGACCAGCCCGGCGACCCGAGCGCGGCCCAAAGCTCCTTGGATGCCGTCTCGGCAACGACGACCACGCCGGACGCCGCGCCGCCCGCGGCCTCGACGACCTCGGCCTTGACGCCGGCATCCTTCAGCAGCTCGGCTGGCGGCAGCTCCACCGGACCGGTCAGCGGCAACGGGAACCAGCGCATCGGCACGAATCCCTCCGCCCGGACCTCGACCCGCCAGATCCCCTCCGTGGGAGCGGCCAGGGAAAAGCGCCCCTCGGCATCCGTCTCGGCCGCCGCCACGACAGGCGGACGAAGCTCGCCGCGAAGGAGAACGCCGTTCCACGCGTGGTTGCCGAGCACCGGGCTCAGCTCGACCCGCGCTCCTGCCAGGGGGGCGCCGCCGGCCTTCCGGACCGACCCACGGACCGGCAGGGGCGCAGCCAGGGCGGCGCCGGAAAGGCCGAGCACCAACAGGCCCGCCACCAGAGCTCGACGCATGGTTTCCTCCTTTCCAGCAGGCTGCTCTCGGAGTCCTTGTCTCTATCCTGATGTAGACGTATACTACTTTACGGTTATTTGCAAGATTGGCTGACGCAGGAAGCTCCAACCCCGGAGCCTGACGAAACAAGGAGGACTGGAGATGAGTGTGAAGAGAACCCTCGTTGTGGCCCTGACGTTCGCTGCCGTCTGTACGCTGTTTGCGAGCTCCGCGGTTTCCGCCCAGATCATACTCTGTGCGATCCCGATCAACTGCGGTGCCGGCTGCGTGTGCGGCTCCACCTGCGCCGACACGATGTTTGGCGATGCCAACGACAATTGCATCAAGGCCAATGGAGACGACGACACGGTCTACGGCCAAGCGGGCAACGACTCGCTCTTCGGCGAGAACGGCAACGACACGCTGAACGGCGATTCCGGGGACGACAACCTCGACGGCGGCGCCGGCAGCGACAGGCTTGACGGTGGCACCGGCGCCTTTGACGTCTGCGTCAACGGCGAGGCGGTCACCAACTGCCCGTAAAGGTTTGAAGCACCGGGGCGGCGGGCCGGGAGGCCCGCCGCCGCTCGCGTCAACTCTCCGGCAGGAAAATCGAAAACGCGCGATCGAGCAGGCCGGTGTTGCTGGTATGGCCGACATTGCCGGTGTGGCCGTCGAGCAGCTTCGCGACGGCTTCCCGGATGCAGAGCTCGACATCCGCCTGGATCGCCGCCTCGCTCACTTCGACGCCGTCCTCCATGAGGTAGGCGAAAATTCTTGCCATTCCGCAGTTGGCGATGAAGTCGGGGATCACGGCGAAGCTCTCGTCAGCCGCTTTCTGCACATCCACCTCGCCCATGTGATCGTCGAAAGGCGTATTGGCGCCGCAAGCGATCAACCGTACCCCCGCCTGCCGCAGCCATTCGAGCCTCTCGTGGGTCACGAGGAACGAGCTCGCCGCCGGGATGAAGACGTCCGCCCCGGTCTGCCAGAAGGGCGTCGCATCCTCGCTCTCCACCCCCTCGGGCAGGTCGGTATCCATCCGCCGCGCCAGCAGGTCCTCGATGTCCAGACCCTGGGCGTCGACGCTCCAGCGGTACTCCGCCTGCCCCGCCGGACGGCTGATGATTCCCACCACCTTGGCTCCCGCTTGATGAAGATAATAGGCCGAAGGTCCGCCGACGTCGCCAAAGCCCTCCACCAGGATGCGCTTGCCGGCTACAGAGCCGCCGGTCCTGTCGAAATAGCTCTCCACGGCCTTGGCCACTCCGTACCCGGTGACCAGCTGCGACATCGAGAACGTGCTGTCGATGCCGGGCAGTCGTACCGGCAGCTGAACCCCGTCCTGGAGCTGCTTCAGGATGCGCTGGAAGGCGGCTTCATCCGGCGCGAAGTGGCCGCGCAGGACTCCCTCCTGCGGATGCCTCAGGCCGATCGCCTCCCCGGTCAGGGCGATGACCTCGTCGTCATGAACGTTCTGGTCCCCGCCGGTGCCGTAGCGCGTCTTCAGGTGGCCGCCGATATGCCGGAACCACCGCTTGAGGACCTCGTCCTTGCGGGGATCGGCCCGGTCGAAATTGAGGACCGACTTGGCGCCGCCGATCTGCGGGCCGGCCACACCGAACTTGATCTCCATCGTCTTCGCGAGGAAGACAGCCTCCTCGCGCGTGGCGCCGGCCCTCATCCGCGTGCCGCCCCCCGCCGCGCCGCCGCGGAGGGAATTGATCACCAGCCAGCCCTCGGCGCCGGTCTCGGCATCCCTCCAGTCCACGACCTCGCTGGGCTCGCTGTCGAAAAACTCCTGGTAACGCCGGTAGCCGTCTCCCTCCTCCTCACCCGTTGCGCTCAATCTCCTCCCCCCGAACCCTCGACCACCCGAACCAGGTGATACGTCTTGCGGCCCTTGCGGAAAACCAGGAAACGGCCGCCGATGGCGTCGTGCACGGTCACCATCCGCTTTTCGTCAGCCGAGCGTTGATTGTTGAGATAGATGCCGCCTGCCACGATGGACCGGCGCGCCTCCCCCTTGGACGGTGCCAGGCCGGCCTCGACGAGGAGATCGACGACGGCCACGCCGGCTCCCTCCAGGCGGCTCTTGGAGACCTCGCTGGAAGGCACGTCGGCGAAGATGTCCTCCACCTCTCCGGGCTCGAGGCCGGTGATCTCCTCGCCGAAGAGGATGGCCGAGGCGCGCTTGGCCGCGGCGAAGGCGGTCTCGCCGTGCAGGGTGCGCGTGACCTCCTGTGCCAGCCGGATCTGCGACTCGCGCTTCCCCGGGTCGGCCTCGCGCGAACGGGCCAGCCCCTCGATCTCCTCCCGCGACAGCCAGGTGAAGAACTTCAGGTACCTGTCCACGTCCCGGTCGTCGGTGTTGAGCCAGAACTGGTAGAAGCGGAACGGGGAAGTCAGCTTCGGATCGAGCCACACCGTCCCGGCCTCGGTCTTGCCGAACTTGGTCCCCGCGGCCGTGGTCACCAGGGGGAAGACGATGCCGTGGGCGAGCGGCGGCTTCCTCTCGCCCGGCCTGGAAGGCTGCCAGCTCTCGTCCGACCGCAGGCGCTCGATGAGGTCGATGCCGGCCGTGATGTTGC
>DASUNJ010000746.1:0-5660 GCA_036277235.1 Thermoanaerobaculia bacterium
GTTGGGAACGGGGGGAGGCTAGGAGGGGGGTGCTGCGCGCTTGCCACAGGCTTATCGACCTCGGAGCTCCCCCCTCCTAACCTCCCCCCAGAGCCAACCCTCCCCCTCCCCGGGGGGAGGAACCCCGCGCCCGGAGCGTGAATCTCGTAAGTTAGCGCCTATGGGGCCAGGGGGTGAGGGTCCTCTGGCCCAAGCCGTGCAACCTTCCCTTGAAAACGAAGCAGTGCCCCTGTAGGCGGGCGGCCCGGCAGTCCGCGACGGAAGGCGGGGCCGTCCGCCAAAGGTGACGACGGTCTTTTCGAGGAGGAGGTATCCGATGCGTTCTTTTTGCATCCTGCTGCTCGCCGCGCTGTCCGTGCCCGCCGGCGCCCAGACGTTCTCGGAAGCCACCGACGTGGTGGTCGTCGAGGTCCCGGTGCAGGTGATCGGGGCCGACGGCAAGCCGGTCCGCGGCCTGACCGCCGACCATTTCGAGGTCTACGAGGGGCGCAAGAAGCAGTCCCTGGTCGGCTTCGAGGCCCTCGACCTGGCCTCGCGGCCGGCCGAGGGCAAGCCGGCGCCGCCCCCGGTCGCGGCCCGCCGCCACTTCCTGATGATGTTCGACTTCACCTTCTCGTCCCCCGCCGGCCTGACCAAGGCCCGCGAGGCCGCGCTCACGCTCGTGGAGCAGCTCCATCCGAGCGACGTGGTGTCCGTGGCGAGCTACACCACGGACAAGGGCACCGAGCTGCTGCTCCAGTTCACGGGCGACCGCCGCCAGATCCTGGCCGGCATCGAGCGCCTCGGCCTGCGCGCCTTCCGCCGCGAGGAGCAGCCCCCGGACCCTCTGGGGCTGATCGTCGTGGATGACATGCTGGCGGATCCCATCATCAACACGGGCGGCGGGACCGGCGGGGGCCGGGCCGGCATCGACCGCAGCGAGATGGAGCGCGTCGTCGCCAACGAGGTCTCCCGTACCTCCCAGGTCACCCGGGAGCGGGCCGTGGCCAACATGACCCGCTCCTATGGCGAGCTCGCGCGCATGATGGCCGGCGTGCGCGGCCGCAAGTACCTGGTCCTCTTCTCCGAAGGGTTCGACGCCTCCCTCCTCTCCGGCACCGCCAACGTGGACGAGCAGCTCGCCATGGCCGAGGGGACCGAGATGTGGGACCTCAACTCCGCGGATCGCTTCGGCAGCACCAAGACCGTGAGCCAGGTGGAGGAGATGCTGGAGGAGTTCCGCCGCGCCGACTGCGTCATCCAGGCGGTGGACATCGCCGGCCTGCGCGCCGGGGTCGTCGGCCACGCGCAGTTCGCCGGCGGCAAGGACAGTCTCTTCCTGATGGCCAGGGAGACCGGCGGCGAGCTGTTCGAGAACATCAACCAGCTCGACGTGGCGGTCGCCAAGGTGCTGGAACGCACCAGCGTCACCTACGTGCTCGCCTTCCAGCCCGAGGTCGAGCGCGACGGCAAGTACCACAGGCTGCGGGTGGAGTTGAAGAACGGCCCCAGGGGGGCGCGGCTGGTCCACCGTCCCGGCTACTACGCGCCGCAGTCGTACGACAAGCGGAGCCCGCTCGAGAAAGCCCTCACCGCCGGCCAGGCCCTGGTCGGAGCCGAGGAGATGAAGCAGGTCCGCACCTCGGTGCTCGCGGCGCCGTTTCCTGTCCAAGGCGGTCCCTGGTACGTGCCCGTCCTGATCGAGGTGGACGGCCCCAGCCTCACCGCCGGCATGCAGGGCAGAGCGCTGGCTACCGACATCTACGCCTACGCCTTCGACGCCGAGGGCCGGGTGCGCGACTTCTTCTCCCAGACCGTGGGCCTGGACCTCGCCAAGGTCGGGCCGGCGCTCGCGCAGGGCGGTCTCAAGTTCTTCGGCCACCTGGACCTGCCGCCGGGCGAGTGGTCGGTGCGGGTGCTGGTGCGCAACGGCGCCACCGGGGCGATGGGCCTCCAGACGGCCTCGGTGCACGTGCCGGAGCTCTCGCAGGCCGGCGCGGTCCTCCTGCCGGCCTTCTTCCCCGAGCCCCAGGGAAAATGGCTGATCATCCGCGAGGCGGCCCGCCAGGGGGACCGGGAAGTGCCGTACCCGTTCATGGTGGGCAGCCAGCCGTACATCCCGGCTTCGATGCCGGTGCTCGCGGCGGGCCAGGGGACGTCGTTTTCGCTGGTCGGGTACCGCCTGAAGCCGGGCGCGCTGCGGGCCGAGGCCAAGGTCCTCACCGCCGATGGGCTCGAGGCCGGAGCGGGCACGATCGAGGGCTTCGAGCGCCTCGATCCCGCCGCGGACGGTTCCGATCGAATGGTGGCGACCTTCGCCCCGCCGGCCGGCCTGCAGCCCGGGGACTACATGCTGATGGTGACGGTCACGGATTCGGCGGGAGCTTCGCAGACCAGCGTCACACCGTTCCAGGTGGCGGGGATATAAGATCCCCGGCGTGACCGAAGCGGCGACGATCCACCTCAAACCCGGGCGGGACAAGTCGGTTCGCGAGGGGCACCCCTGGATCTTTTCCGGCGGCGTGGGCCGCCTGGATGGTCCTGGGGACGCGCCTCTCGCCCGCGTCCTCGACTCCTCTGGCCGGCTGCTCGGGCTCGGCTTCCACAGCCCCCGCTCGCAGATCCGCGTGCGCATGCTCGGCCCTGCCGTGGAGAGCGTGGACCGCGCCTTCTTCAGTCAGCGCATCGCCGAGGCCCTGACGCTGCGCAGCGCGGTCCTCCCGCCCGACACCACCGGCTACCGCGTCCTCAACTCCGAGGGCGACGGCCTGCCCGGCTGGACGGTCGACCGCTTCGGCGGCGTCCTGGTGAGCCAGATCACGGTCGCCGGGCTGGAAGCCCTGCGCGGGGAGGCCTACGCCGCCCTGGCCGAGGCGTTTCCCGGGCTTTCCATCCTGCAGATGAACGACCTGCCGGCGCGGCGGGCCGAGGGACTGCCCTTCGGAGGGTTCGAGGCGATCCTGGGCGAGCCGCCGGCCGAGGAGCCGTTCCTGGAGCACGGGTTCCAGCTCACGGCCGAGCTGTCGGGCGGCCAGAAGACCGGTTTCTATTGCGATCAGCGGGAAAACCGCCGCCGGGTGGAGCGCCTGTCCGCCGGCCGGACCGTCCTGGACCTCTTCGCCCACTCGGGCGCCTTCGGCCTCTATGCCCTGCGCGGGGGAGCCACGCGGGTGGTCCACGTGGAGTCCTCGGGGCGCCTGATCGAGCGCGGCCGGGAGCTGGCAGTGCGCAACGGCTTCGGCCCCGAGATGACCGAGTGGGTCAAGGCGAACGTCTTCGAGGACCTGCGGGCACGCACGGAGCGCTACGGCCTGGTGGTCTGCGATCCGCCGCCGCTGGTGCGCAAGCGTCCGGACCTGGACGCCGCGGCTCGCGCCTACAAGGACCTGAACCGCCTGGCCTTTCAGAGAGTGGAGCCCGGGGGATTCCTCCTGACCTTCTCCTGCAGCGGCGCGGTCGACTCCAAGCTCTTCCGCCAGATCCTCTTCGCCTCCGCCGTGGAAGCCGGCGTGCGCGTCGCGCTCCTCGAGCCCCTCGCGGCGGCCCCGGATCATCCCGTCGACATCCGTCACCCGCAGGGGGAGTACCTGAAGGGCTGGCTCACGATGGTGCGGTGATCCAAGATGCGAAGGGGCTCGTAGAGCACTTACAAGAGCGGGCTGCGGCAGTCCCGCGGCGGGCTGGCGGCACGGTCCACATCACCGATGAGGAGATCACCCATGATCAAGCATGGTCTTTGGCTCGGAGTGGTCGTCGTCGGATTCGCCGTTGCCGGATTGATTCCGGCGTGCGACGCGAGCGCGCCGCCCTCGGCGGAGAACCTCCAGGAGATCGACGCCCTGGCGGCCGCCGAGTTTGCGCAAGACTCCGTCGGCAGCCTTACGATCGGCGTGATCGCGCCATCGCGGGAGCTCTGGACAAAGAGCTACGGCTTCGCCGACGGTGACAAGACGATACCGGCCACGCAGGACACCATCTACAGGATTGGATCGATCACGAAGCAGTTCACGGCGCTCATGCTCTTGCAGTTGGTGGAGCGCGGCAAGGTCCATCTCTCGGATCCCGTCGCGAAATATTTTCCGGAAGTCGACAGGATTCAGGGACGATTTCCGTCGGCGCCACCGATCACCCTCATTCAGCTCGCCACTCATACCGCGGGTCTGGCCGTCGAGCCTGACGAGCTCGAAAAGTACACCGTTGGCCCGGTCGATCGATGGGAGAGCGTTCTGCTGACGGCGTTGCCACATACCCGGTATGTCCACGAGCCAGGTACGAGATTTTCCTACTCCAATATCGGGTACGCGATTCTGGGCGCCGCTCTGGCCCGGGCCGCAAAGCAGCCGTATACGCAGTATGTCCAGGAGAATATCTTTCAACCCCTCGGCATGACCCACACGGCCTTCGAGTTGACGGAGGCGATGAAGCCGCGTCTCGCCGCGGGCCTTCATATCGACGACGGCCGTGTTGACGCGGCGGTGGCCCGGCGAGAGCACGAGGGCCGCGGGTACAAAGTCCCGAATGGGGCTGCCTATACCACCGTGAGAGATCTGGCTGCCTTTGTCTCCTTCGAATTGGGCAACGGACCGGAGACCGTCTTGAAGAAGGACCACCTGAGCGAGAACTTCGATCGCCTGATCGCCGCCCACCAGAGCCTTAGAGGGGGGTATGGCCTCGGATTCGAAACGTTTCGGCGCGGCGATCTCCAGAGTTTCGGTCACAGCGGAAGGGTGACCGGTTACGAGGCGTCTGCGTACTTCGATCGCGCCGCGGGTACGGGGATCGTCTTGCTGCGCAGCGCAACGGGAGGCTCTTTTGTCGGGCCGCGCCTGTGCAGCGCCATCCTCGAGAAGTTGGCCGCAAAGCAGCCGGCGGAGCCACGACAGCCACCCAGATAGCTTTGGCGCCTCGGGATCCTCTTCGCCTCCGCCGTGGAAGCCGGCGTGCGCGTCGCGCTTCTCGAGCCCCTCGCGGCGGCTCCGGACCATCCCGTCGACATCCGGCACCCGCAGGGGGAGTACCTGAAGGGCTGGCTGATGATGGTGCGCGGCGGAGTGTAGGTAGACATGGCTACCCACTGGGTAGCTATAGCTACCTGCCGGGTAGACCCCCCTACCCAACGGGTAGACCCCTCTACCCAACGGGTAGATCCCTCTACCCAACGGGTAGACCCCTCTACCCAACGGGCAGACCCCTCTACCCAATGGGTAGACCCCTCTACCCGGCGGGTAGACCCCCCTACCCAACGGGTAGCTATGGCTACCCAGCAACTTTTCCCTTCAGGACGCGCGCTTGGTAGTGGCTAGCTGGAACCCCCTGGGTAGACCCCTCTACCTGCCATTTGGAGGGTCACGGTCGCGAGATCACGCGCGTTGATCTCGTGGCAGGAGACCTCCGAGCCCGCGATCGGCTCCTCTTGCACCAAAGCCTCCGCCTGACTCCACGAGCTCCCGACTGCTTGGTCGGATCAGCCGAGATGGAGGTTGATCTTCTTCGGCAAGCGGGCTCCCTTCTGCGGGTAGAGGCCTCAGCGCAGGACGAGTACGAGCTCGGCGACGTCTTTGCCGGCGACCTCGACGCTCTCCTCGCGCTCGAGGCTGAAGCCGCACTTCTCCAGGACGCGGATCGAGCCGACGTTGTGCTTGGCCACATGCGCGTGGAGGGGACGCTCGGTCACGAGGTGC
>DASUNJ010000747.1:0-3819 GCA_036277235.1 Thermoanaerobaculia bacterium
GAATCTATGTCGGCCACAATAACGATCCTGCCGGAGCCGTCCGCCTGCTGACGGAGGGGCTCGGGATGATCGACTCCAAGCTCGATCCGAAGCTCATCCTTTCAGCGATCCACAACATTGCGTGGTTCCTGATGGAAGGCGAGCACTTCCGCAAGGCGCGCAGGGTCATGTGGGAAAACCGCTGGCGCTATCTCCAGCACGGCGGCAGGATCGACCAGGTAAAGCTCCGCTGGTTGCAGGGGCGGATCGAGCTGGGCCTGGGAAACCTTGCCATCGCCGAGGAGGCGCTGAGGGAGGCCCACCAGGGCCTGGAGAAGGAGGAGCTGGGCTACCACGCGGCGCTGTCGAGCCTCGACCTGGCCGGCGTCCTCCTGCGACGGGGGTGCGAGGAGGAGGCGCGCACCGTCGTGCTCCAGGCCACAGAGGTATTCCTGAGCCTCGACATCGAGGTCGAGGCGATCAGGGCGGTGCTGGTGCTCCAGAGGGTCTTCGAGTCCGGCGTGCAGGGCTGGAGCCTCCTCGACGATGCGACCCGCTTCCTGCGCCGCATCGAGTACGACCCGTCGCTCACCTTCAGTGCCTGGTTCCTCTAGGGCTCGACGCCTGCCGTAAGCCTGGTTGGCCTCTACCGCGGGCTATGCGGAGCAGCGGGCCCATGGCTCGGCCCGCTCCAGAAGGAGGTCGATGCCCTCGGCGTCGAGGGCGTGGCAGAGCAGATAGCCCTGGCCGTAGTCGCACTTCATGTCACGGAGCCGCTGCAACTGCCCCTCGGTCTCCACGCCCTCGGCCACCACCTGCATGCGCAGGCTGTGAGCGAGGCTGACCACGGCGCGAACGATCTCGTCCTTCTTCCCGTCCGGCCCCATGCCCTGGATGAACGTGCGGTCGATCTTCAGGACGTTGACCGGGAACTGCTGGAGGGAGCTCAACGACGAATAGCCGGTGCCGAAGTCGTCGACGCACAAGCCGATGTTGAGCGACTTGAGGTGGTTGAGGAACTCGATCGCATCCTCGGGGTTCTCGAGGATGGCGCTCTCCGTGATCTCCAGTTGCAGGCTCTCGGCCGGCAGCTTCGTCCTTGCCAGGATGCAGCGGATCTGGTCGAGGAGGTCGGCCTGCAGGAGCTGGCGGCGCGACAGGTTGACGTTGATCGTCAGGGGCATCTCGGACGGGTACTCCCGCTGCCAATGCTGCAGCCTCTCGCAAGCCTCGGAGAGCACCCAGCGCCCGATGGGCAGGATCAGGCCCGTTTCCTCGGCCACCTGGATGAACTGGTCGGGCGGCACGAGGCCCCACACCGGGTGCCGCCAGCGCACCAGGGCCTCGAAGCCGATCATCCTGCCGTCGGCCAGGCTGACGATCGGCTGGTATTGGATCCCGAAGCTCTCTTCCTGCACGGCGCGCCGCAGGTCGGTCTCCAGCCGCAGGCGGTCCAGGGCCTCGCGGTGCAGCGCTTCGTTGAAGACCTCGTAACGCGCCCGGCCCAGGTTCTTGGCCCGGTACATGGCGGCATCCGCATCGCGCAGGATGTCCTCCGGCTTCTCATAATCCGGCGAGCCGAACGCGATGCCGATGCTCGCGCTGACATAGAGCTCGTTGTCGTTTACCTGGAGTGGGACGGCCAGGCGCTCTTCCATCTGTTGCGTGAGCCTCTCGACGTCCGCCAGGTTGTGCACGTCGTCCAGCAGGATCGCGAACTCGTCGCCGCCGAAGCGCGCCACCGTGTCGCCGGCGCGCACGCAGCCCTCCAGCCGGCGGGCGATGGCGACCAGCGCCCGGTCGCCCCAGACGTGCCCGAGGCTGTCGTTGATCAGCTTGAAGCGGTCGAAATCGAGGAAGAGCACGGCGAAGCAGAACTCGGGCCGCCGCTTCGCCCGGGTCAGCGAAAGGCCCAGCCGGTCCAGGAAGAGCGCCCGGTTGGCCAGGCCGGTCAGGGCGTCGTGGAACGCGTCGTGGAGGAGCTGCGCCTCCACCTTGCGCCGCTCCTGGATCTCCTCCTCCAGCTCCTGCGTCCTCTCGCGCACCCGCTCCTCCAAGTCCCGGTTCACGTCCACCAGGAACTGGGAGACCTGGGACGCGATCAGGGTCACGGCCAGGGTCGACAGCATGAAGACCACGACCGACACGTGGTTGGTCGTCTTCGAGATCTTCTCCAGGTGCGCGCTCGCATTTCGTACCCGCAGCTTCTCCTCCGTCTCCCACTGCGGCAGGAGGCGGGTCAGGAGGTCGGTGCTCAGGCGGTCCGCGCGCAGGGCCAGCTCCGTGATGGCGGTCGAGTCGTCCACGCCGAGGCTTCCATAGGCCAGCATCCAGGATCTGCGCAGGTCGTAGAAGACCGTGCTGAACCGGGTCTGCAGCGACGGGCCACCGGGGATCGTCCGGACGTACTCCAAGGCGGCGTCGATCAGGTCGAGGCGGGCCGCAAACGCCGCCTGGGCCTCCGGCCCCAGCTCTCCCTCGGTCAGTGCACCCGTCAACAGGGCCATCTCCCGGTGGGCATCGCTCAGGTGCCTCTCGACCGTGGCCAGGGAGAGCTGCCGTTCGATGGCGCTCGTCAGCTCGGTGAGCGCTTTCTTCCGGGACTGGTTGCTCCAGAGATGAATGCACAGGTTGAGGGCAAAGAAGACCAGGATTGCCAGCAAAGCGCCCAACAACCGCGTGTGCATCCTCATAAGAGCGGGTACCCCGCTTCGCCCGGGCTCCTCCCGTCGATGCGCAGGACCTTGACTCCGCGCGGAATCCGGTCGGCCGGCACCAGAGCGATGGCTCCAGGGATGTCGCGCACCAGGCCCGCGGACATCTGGGTCGAGCCCGTGATCTTGGGAGCGGTCTGGCCTCCCTTGTCGAACAGCTTGTTGATCCAGAAGCGTTTGTACTCGGCCTCGCTCCCCCGCTCATAGACCTTGCCGAGGAGGACCCGCCGTTCGCGGGAGCCGCGGGGGGGAGCCAGCAGCGTGATCGTCATGTCGCCGGCCCAGAACAGGCGCTCGCCGCGGAAGATCCGCCGCAGCTCGGAGAGGCTGAGGTCGGCGACCGGGACGTCTTCATGAACGATGACCGCAATCGGTACCTGCCTGGCCTCCAGGGCAGGGGCCGCGAAGAGCAAGGAGACGATCAACAGGACTTTCATGGTCAAACGCCTGGGAAGAAAGGCTTTCCCGGCTGTAGATGAAGAGCTGCAAACCGGCTGCCATGGATGCAGAAGATATTTACATGTGTGCACCTGGCGGTGATGGCCGGCTTTGGCGGGTTCCTCCGTTTGGCAGAGAAAGGGCTATCCAGACCGGACCGGCCCCTCACTTCAAAGGAGGAGTACCATGCGAACGATCAGAAGGTGTCGAGCCGTCATGTTCCTGCTCCTACTGGCGGCGACGCCGCTCCTCGCCCAGGAGCGCTGCGACCCCAGCCTCACGATCGCCGAATGCTTTCAGCACCATCTGAGCGCGGACTCCTCCTATCTGAAGAGCATGAAGACGAAGGAGCGCAACGACCTGCAGATCCAGCCCACCGGTGTGGATACCGGCGGTGCCAACGTCGCCACCAATAAGAAAGACTTCAACCCCCTCATGGCGCTCGCCGGGCTCCTCGGAACGAGCACCGACGGCACAGGCGAAGCCGAGGGTACGATGTTGCTCAACTTGAACTTTCCCCTCCCCGCCTTCAATCCGGAGCGTGTGAAGAACGCGCAGCTCCAGGGGCTGGTCAATACGCAGCCGCAGCTTTCCGAGTTGATCCGCAACAAGATTCAGGGTGATGGGACGATCCTGGCCGACGACCGGGACGCTCGGATCAGCCGGCTCGAGGAGCAGATCAGCGATC
>DASUNJ010000748.1:0-10744 GCA_036277235.1 Thermoanaerobaculia bacterium
ACGAGGAAGTGCCGAAGCCAGTGCAGGAGAAGATCGTGGCCAACGCCAAGAAGCACCACGAGGAAGAGCACGAGTAGCTTTTCCTGGACAAACGTCCCCGACAAACGGAAACGACTGGGAGATGGAACCTTGATTCAAGCCAGCCATATGCGAGCCGGCATGTGCATCCTCTTCGAAAACGACGTCTGCCGACTCATGGAGGTCAAGCACGTCACGCCCGGCAACCTGCGCGGCTTCGTGCAGGCCCGGATGCGCAGCCTGAAGTCCGGCAACAGCTTCGACCATCGCTTCAGCTCGACCGAACGGGTCGAGCGGGCGATCCTCGATACCGTTCCGATGGAATACCTCTACTCCGATCCGTCCGGCCACCACTTCATGAACCAGGATACCTACGACCAGGTCACGATGGAGAACGAAACGCTCGGCGACACGCTGCTCTACCTGCTGCCGAACACCGTGATCCAGGTCGACTTCTATGACGAGAAGCCGGTGGGCATCGAGCTGCCGAACACGGTCACCCTGGAAGTGGTGGACACCGAGCCCAGCATGAAGGGAGCCACGGCGAGCGCATCGTACAAGCCGGCCAAGATGGAGACCGGCCTCGTGGTCATGGTGCCGCCGTTCATCGAGCCCGGCACCAGGATCATCATCGACACCCGCGAGAACAAGTACCTGAGCCGGGCGTGACCCCCGACATCCTCGTCCTCGGCCTGACCTGGTTCGTGGTCTTCCTCTTCTCGACCACGCTCCACGAGGCAGGCCACGCCTTCGCGGCCTACAAGCTGGGAGATCCGACAGCTTACGAGGGGGGGCAGGTCAGCTTGAACCCGCTCCCCCACATTCAGCGCGAGCCGCTGGGGATGGTCCTGGTGCCGCTCATCACCTTCGCGGCGAACCAGTGGATGATGGGCTGGGCGAGCGCGCCGTACGATCCGCTCTGGGCGCACCGCTACCCGAAGCGGGCGGCGATCATGGCGCTCGCCGGTCCGGCCGGCAACCTGATCCTCGTGCTGATCTCGGGGACGATCCTGCGGCTGGGGCTCACCTCCGGGGTTTACGTGCCGGTGCAGCCGCAGTTCGAGCGGCTGGTCGGCGCGGCGGTCCCGGGCGGGCTCGCCGAGGCGTCGGTCGTGCCGCTCTCGATCTTCTTCTTCCTCAACCTGCTGCTCTTCTTCTTCAATCTGCTGCCGCTGCCGCCGCTCGACGGCAGCGCCGTGCTGCCCGCCTTCATGAGCAACGAGACCGCGGCGCGCTACAATACCTTCCTGCACCAGCCCATGATCTCGCTGCTCGGGCTGCTCCTGGCCTGGAGGGTTTTCCCCTACGTCTTCTACCCGATCATGAACTTCGTGCTGCAGATTCTCTACTCATAGAAAGTTGATCGACCATGCCGATCCTTGTGGCCCTTCTCGCCCTGAGTTTCCTGGCAGATCCGGCACCGGCGCAGCCCGCGATCTATGCCGCTTATGTGCTGCTGGCGGAATCTCCCCCGGGGAGCACCGTCGCCTTTGCTCGCGTGATCGTCGATCCCGGCAAGGATTGCCCGGCATTGACCGGCGCCGGAGCGGAACGGATCGCGACGGCTCCGCGCCGCAATCCGCATGGCTTCACGGTCAAGGTTTGCGAGGCCCGCTACCCGTTCGGGCGCTCTCTCGCGGTCGAGGGCGGCCCGCGGTTGCCCGCGGTGGCCGAAGCGCCCTCCCGCATCGCGGTCTTCGGCGATTCCGGCTGCAAGCCGAAAGATCAGGCGGGGTGCGGGCTGGACGATCCGCAGTGGCCGTTCCCGGCTCTCGCCCGGGCCGCCGCCGCCAGCCGGCCGGATCTCGTCCTCCACGTGGGCGATTACAACTACCGCGGCACGCCGAGCGGCTTCACGGCCACGGTCGACGGCCAGCAAGTCAAGCGCTGGTACTACGATGCCGGCGATGGCGCGGAGCCTTCGGAACAGTGCGGGCTCACGGGTCCCTACTACAGCCAGAACAGCACGGGCAACCCGGACGCCGACCGCTGGGAATCCTGGTGGTTGGACTTCTTCCAGCCGGCCGGTGACCTCCTGACCGCGGCGCCATGGATCTTCGCGCGGGGGAATCACGAGCTGTGCAGTCACGCGGGCCCAGGCTGGTTCTACTTCCTCGACGCCAGCTCGGAGCTGCCCGAGGGCGGCGGCCGGCAGCTCGCCTGCCCGTCGCAGGACGGCGAGGGGCAGGCGCTCCCCCATCTCCAGCTCGTGGAGCCCCAGGTGCTCCACCTCGGTGATCTGGACCTGCTCCTGATCGACTCCGCCAACGCCTGTGACCAGTTGCCCGGCTTGGCCGACGTCTACCGGCGCCAGCTCGCCGAGGCGACAAAGCGGCTCCGCGTCGGCCACAAGGCGTGGTTGATGGGCCATCGGCCGGTCTGGGGAGTCGCGGATGCGGCGGAGACCCTCTACGGCTGTGACGGCCAGCCGCAGACCGGCCCCGCGGTCCCCTACGGAGAGCTCAACCAGACGCTGCAATGCGCCCTGAGCGGAGAAACCGGCGAGGCCCTCCTCCCCAGGCTCGACCAGATCCTCGCCGGCCACATGCACCGCTTCGAAGCCCTCTCCTTCGCCGCCCCGTCCCACCGCCCGCCGACGCTGATCGTAGGCAACAGCGGGGTCGCTGAAGACCCTTCACCGCCGAACGGCGCCTTCGCCCAGACGGTCGACGGCGCGCCGGCCTCCGGCTTCTCGGTGGATCAGTTCGGATATCTGGAGCTGACGCGATCCGCCCACGGCACATGGCAAGGCGCGATGGTCGCTCTCGATCCCACGGTCTGGCCGCCCTTCCTCGCTCCCTGCGCAACGCCGGCCACCGCGGATCAGGCTCTCTGCGTCAAGCCGCTGCCTGCGGCAGGCAAGTAGCCACCACGGCTTGCAAGCTCGATCACGACAGCAGCCAGATGTCGTATTGAAGCTTGTCGAACGAGATGTCGGTTTGCGCCGGGAATGACTGCGAGACGAAGTGAAAGCCTTCTCTCCCGATGAAGGAGTACGTCATCTTGATGTCGATGGCCACCCACGTCTCGGGATAGACGTTGACCTCGTACTTCACGGTGACCAGCGGCGCGTATTGTGTCGCTGCGCGGATGGCGCTCTCGTGCGGAATCATCTGTGTGTTCGCGTCGAACGTGCCGGCGACCAGGTTTTCGACTTCGTTGTTGCCGCCGAGGGCATGGCCGACGATGTGCAGCCATTCCCATGTGCGCGCGTTCGCCCAATCCGCGTCGATCACCTCCGCCGCGTAGTTGCGCGCCGTGCCGCCCATGGCGGAGTCGCGACTCGGCGTCTCGAGGCCGGCGGTGACCGGTGAGGTGTACTCGACCTCGAGCACGAGCTCGTCGGTCGCCGGCGGCAGCGGAAACTGCGCGCTCTGGCGCGGCCTGGCGGCGCGTGTCCGCGGCCCGCGAATCGTCAGCGGCCCCGGCGCGTAGTAGAGGAAGTCGCTGCCGTAGCCGATGAGCAGGTAGCGCTGCGCCGTCGTCGACAAGCGCATCTCGTACGTGTACGCGTTCTCCAGCCGCGGCGCGTCCGTCGGGATCTCGACACGGACGCCATACTGCGCACCGAGCGAGCGTTTGCGCGGATCGGACGAGACGAGAATGTTGCGCGGGTCGGGGTTGACCGCGCGCCCTTTGACATTGAAGCCCCTCGACTGGATCGGGCGGTATTCCTTGATGGTCCCGCTGCGAAGTCTCATCACTCCTCTCCGATCCGGCTCCATGGAAGAGCCTGCGTACGGTCTCCCTGCCAAGGGGTAGTGAGACGACGACGCCAGAAATTGCTTCGCTCTTGCCCCAAGAGACTATCGAGATCCCCTTCGTTAAAAGTTGGCCCTCGCCAGTCGAAGCACGAAGCGCTCCGTGAGAACAAGTTGCTCTGGCACCAACTCGGAGAGGCTCTTCTCCACGCTGCCCTTCGGGGGAAGCGATTCATCCCCGTCCCACACCGGATAGATTTCTACAGCGGCTGCCGTTTCGAGGGAAATCGCGGAGAGACCGAGGAGGCCACGGGCGTTCTCCACCTCTTCGTCCCGTTCTCCCCAATCCTCGAACATGCCCTCGAAGTACTCGATGAATTCTTCGGCCACAACGTAGGGGAACCCGCAACCGCTCTCTTGCCTGCCCTGGAGCCGGTAAACATGTGAGCTGGACAGCCAGCGACCCACCGGGTTGACCTGCGGGTCCACCAAGGCCGCCGAGATCGCTGCGCCATGATTCGCAGCGATCGGTACATCGGCGGCTAGGTAGATCTGCAGGCACATTGCTCTCGCCTTTAGGCGCTCAGTACTTTAACAATCTCCACCCGAAATTCTGCCAAATCTGAACATAGCCAGTTTCATCCATAAATTTCCGAGCGGGACCGAAGGGGGGCTTGGTCTCCAGGGAATTCGTGTAGCCCTCTCCAGGGGGAGGGAGGCAGAAGGGGAAGGCAGGGAAGGAGGGAGGGCCCAGTTTGACAAACTCGCGAGACGGCGTGTATACATAGGCTATCCGGGAGGATCGGTCATGATGATCGCAAAAGTTCAGAAGTGGGGCAATAGTCAAGGGCTCCGTCTGTCAAAGCATGTTCTAGACCTCGCTGATCTCGCCGTTGGCGACGAGGTCGAGGTCATCGTCGGCGACAGTCAGCTCCTCCTCAAGAAGGCACGCCGGCCCCGGTATGACCTGGCGGAATTGGTGTCCCGAATCCCCAAAGGGTACCAGGCTGAAGAGGTCAACCTAGGCCCTCCCGTGGGAAGGGAAGAGTGGTGATGCGGCGCTACATCCCTCGGAAGGGCGACTTCCTGACGTTGTCCTTCGATCCGCAGGCAGGTCATGAACAGAAAGGCCGCCGGCCGGCGCTGGTGATCAGCAACGATTTGTTCAATCAGCATACCGGCCTGGCGATCGTCTGCCCGGTGACGAATACGGATCGAGGCTACCCGTTTCACCTCAGGGTTCCAGGTGAGGCCACGTTGACCGGGTTCGTGATGGTCGAGCAGGTGAAGTCGGTTGACTATGTAATGCGCCGCGCCTCGTTCGTCGAACAGGCGCCGGTTGAATTCGTCGACGACGTTCAGGCACTGCTCGACGCCTGCCTCAGGTAGCATAAGGCTGGCACTCGCCCGCCCGCCCAGTTCGGCCCACAGCAGAGGACCAGCGTCATTTACGCAGCCGTGATCCTGCCGTCGACGAGGAAGGACGGCCCAGACGCTGGTGAAAGGCGGCGCTCCGGATCAATCAGCCTTCCAGGATTTTCTTCCAGAGGTCCTGACATCTCGCAGGAAGGTCCGAGAGGCGCGTTTCGACCTCGCGGATGAGGTCTTCCCGGAACGGCCGCGCGAGGAGCTGCTGCACATCCCACGCGTCCTGAAGACCTCCGGCGTAGAGCTTGAGGAGGACCAGGTCGGCGGCCCGGACCACGAGGGTGCCACCGATGGGCTCGGCTCGCTCGAGGAGCCTCGCCTGCCAGGCGAACTTCCCGACCACGACGTCGACCGGGAGCTCGCCAGGAGCTTGAAGCCGCACGACGCCGGCCAGCGGATCGGTCAGGTCCCCCTTCCGAATCTCGACGGCAACGCCTCGGCTTCGCAGGGCGGACCAGAGGTCGGGCTTCAGGCAGGCGGCATCGGCGGCGAACAGGTCGAGGTCGAGGCTCGCGCGATTGACGCCGTAGGCGGACAGGGCGACCGCGCCGATCAGGGCATGGCGGATTCCAGCCGCATCCAGAATCGAGCTGATCTCCTCGCGCAGGCTCATCCGATGAGCTCGGACATGCACTTCGAAGGCGTGCGGCTGGCTTGGCGTTGACGCTGAAGCTCGCGGATTGCGGTCTCCCGATCGAGGCCGCTCTCCTGGCAAAAGATCTCCAGCCCCCGTTCCCCAAGCTGCAGAACCAGCGCAATGCGCTCCTCGAACGGCAGGCGAAGCACCTCTTCCTGAAGCTCGTCCCGCAGGTCGTCAGCCACGGATCGCATAGTGTGAGTATAAGCGGTCGCCAGACGTAGGGCCCCCGACTCTTGGACGGGACCACCCGCCTCGGCTGAACCTGGGTAGAGGGATCGTCATGAGACGAGAAGAAGGAACTTTTTACTGGGTAGACCCCCCTACCCAACGGGTAGACCCCTCTACCCAACGGGTAGACCCCTCTACCCAGCGGGGAGACCCCTCTACCCAACGGGTAGACCCCTCTACCCAACGGGTAGACCCCTCTACCCAGCGGGTGGACCCCTCTACCCAGCGGGGAGACCCCTCTACCCAACGGGTGGACCCCTCTACCCAGCGGGGAGACCCCTCTACCCGACGGGTAGACCCCTGCAGTTCTTCCGATACGCCGGGAACCAAGCCGCCGCGGCGCCAGTCAAAGCACCAGGGAGGCCTCTCGATGAATCGACGTGTCGCCTGCGCGCTGATCCTGTTGTGGAGCGCCTCGGCTTGGGCGCAGGAAGCGTCGCGTCCGAGCCTTTCGGGCACCTGGACGCTGGTCCGGAGCCAGAGCAACCTCGAGTTCGCCAGGCGCGCGATGGTGCTCCGGATCGACCAGAAGGATGGCGTGGTCAAGCTCTCGCGGACCCTCGCGGAGCAGGGCCGATCCGAAACGACCGGCATCGAGCTCACGACCGACGGCAAGGAGACCGTCCGGAAGGAGGCCGGCCAGACGTTCTTCTACCGGGGTTCCTGGGAAGGGGACCACTTGGCCGTCGTGACCCGGATCGAAGGCGGCTGGGAGGGCACGAAGACCGCGATGCACTCTCTCTCGCCGGACGGCAAGACGCTCACCATCGAGGAGCGCTTCAAAGGCTCTCGCATGGATTCCGCGGAGACCTGGGTCTTCCGGCGGACGGACGGGGAGCCGAGCCCGGCCTTGCCCAGGCTGACCCTCCAGCACCTCGGCTGGGGAAAAGCCGACGGGCACTACCCCGCCGGCAAGCCGATCCTGCTCCAGCTCGCCATCAAGAACGACCAGCCGGTGCCGGTGGAGGTCCACCTCCGGGACCATGGCAAGAACGGCTCCCAGGAGACCCTCTGGGGCCTCGCCGCGCGGATCACGGACCAGGAGGGAAAGCTCCTGACGCGCGACGAACGCGACGCCGATGCCGACGAGTGGTGGACCTCGGCCATCGCCATCTCGGACTCCTGTGCTCCGAGAGAATGCGAGATGCCGGGCGATTACGTCACCCTGGCCCCCAGCCAGACGGTGCTGAGAGCGGCCGAGCTCGATGCCCTGATCTGGAACTGTCCGGCCCTCAGGAAGATGAGCCGCACCTCGCTCCCCGCCGGGACCTACGACGTGCAGCTCACCCTCGACGGCCTGATCTCGGATGAAATCCAGATCGTGGTCGAGTGACGCCTACGGAGTTTCCATCCCCGGCTGCACGATCCCCTTGCCGGAAGTCTTCTTGGCCTCTTCGACCATCCGCCGGACGTCCGCGAGGAGCTGCCTGGCGTCGTAGACGATCCCGTCCTTGACCGTGTAGCGGACGCCGCCGACCCGCACGACCTTGTTCTCCGGGGTGACCCGGATGGTGCCGGTGCCGTAGAGGACCTTCAAGTCTTCGAGCGGATTCTCGCCGACGATGACCAGGTCGGCCATCTTGCCGGGCTCGATCGAGCCGATCTCCTTGTCCAGGCCGAGGGCCTCGGCGCCGTCCAGGGTGGCGGCTCGGATCACCTCCAGCGGGTGGAAGCCGGCCTCGCGCAGCAGCTCCAGCTCGCGGATGTAGTCGAAGCCGTAGAGCTTGTAGATGTAGCCGCTGTCCGAGCCGGTGGTCACCCGGCCGCCGCGGTTCTTGTAGTCGTTGAGGAACGCCATCCAGAGACGGTAGTTCTCCCGCCAGTCCACCTCGTTGTCGGTGGTCCAGTGCAGCCAGTAGGAGCCGTGGGACTTGCGGCTCGGCGCGTAGAAATCCCACAGCGAGGGGAGCGTGTGCTCCTCGTGCCACTCGGCGCGGCGGGCGCGCATGAGGTCCCGGTTGGCCTCATAAATCGTCAGGGTTGGATCGAGGGTGAAGTCCAGGGCGATCAGCTCGTCGATCACCTGGTTCCAGCGCTCGGAGCCCGGCGCGGCGGCCTGCTTCCAGAGCTTTCCAGCCTCGCCGAAGCGGTGCGACTCGTCGCTGTAGTTGTAATCGAGCGGATAGTCCTGGACGGTGCGGCCGTCGAAGAGCGCCTCGGGCAGCCCGTACCAGTGCTCCATGGAGGTCAGGCCCCAGCGCGCGGAGGTCAGGACGTTGACCCGCGAGACGTTCATCTGCGCGTGGTGGCAGGTGCTGCGCAGCCCGCGCTTCTTCGCCTCCTCGATCGCGGCCTGCATGATGTCCGGCCGGTAGCCGAAGAACTTGAGGCCGTCCGCCCCCTTGGCCGCGACCTCGCCGACCCACTTGCGGGCCTCGTCGGGAGTCAGGAACGGCTTGTCGCGGCCCATCCCGAAGAAGACGTAGGCCTCGATGCGCGGCGCGGTGATCTCATTTTTCGCACTCTTCGCCTTGTGCTCCAGCGTCCAATCCAGCCCGTTGCCGGAGCCCGGCTCGCGGACGGTGGTGATGCCGTGCCCCATCCAGAGCTTGAAGACGTACTCGGCCGAGGTGCCCTGCTCCCGTCCGCCGATGTGGCCGTGCATGTCGATCAGCCCGGGCAGGGCGTACATGCCGGAGAGGTCCATCTCCTCGTCCCCTGGCCCGGCCTTGGGGCGGCCCTCGGGGTCGATGGGCATGCCCGGGCTGCCGACCGGGACGATCTGGACGATGCGGTTCTTCTCGATGACCACGTCCACCGGCCCCATGGGCGGGGCGCCGGTGCCGTCGACCACGGTCAGGCCGCGGAGGATCAGGCGCTGGAACGGGCCCTTGCCCTCGGCGCGCGGCGGCGAGGGGGGGACGGTCTTCTCGGCCTTCTCTTCCTGGGCGCGGAGCGCGGGGACAAGACAGAGGAGGAGGATCGACATCAGGCGCAGGGTGCGGATCATGGCGGGCATCCTGACAGAAGAAGGAGCGGATGGGGAAGAGGCCCCTCACCCCCTGGCCCCCTCTCCCATCGCACTCCCCCCGGCCGGGAGAGGGGGAACCGGATCTGAAAGCTTTTGGGTGGGGGCGCCCCTCTACCGGGGGAAGGGAGTGCGATGGGAGAGGGGACGGGGGTGAGGGGCTCCGGATGAGTTAGAATGACCTACAACTTCCGGGTCTTGCTACAGATGAGCCAACCTTCGGCCGCCACGTCGTCCTTTACCGTCGTCTGTCCCGGCTGCGGCCAGCGGCTGCGCTTCTCCATTGGGGCGGAGACGCCGCCCCGCGTCCGGATCCGCTGCTCGGCCTGCAACCACCAGTTCGGCGTGCGGCGGCCCGGAGCGGACCCTTCCCAGGGAGACGTCACGGTCGCGGGTGCGACTCCCCCGACTCTTACAGGTACCCCCATCCCGGCGATAGCGACAGCGGTTGCTCCGACTCAGCCTACGGCCCAGCGCCCGCCCGGCGAGCCGGCGTTCGCTCCCGGCGACAAGATCGCGGAGCGCTACAGCGTCGTGCGCTTCCTGGCCCGCGGCGGCATGGGCGAGGTCTACGAGGTCGAGGACCGGGAGCTGCGCGAGCGGGTGGCGCTCAAGACCGTGCGCGGGGACGTGTCCCGCGACAACCTGGCGATCGAGCGCTTCCGGCGCGAGATCCAGCTCGCGCGCAAGGTCACCCACCCGAACGTCTGCCGGATCTTCGACGTGGCCTTCCATGGCGGGGTCATCTTCCTCACCATGGAGCTGCTCGAAGGGGAGACCCTCGCGCAACGGCTCCGGCGCGCCGGCCCGATGTCCACGGAGGAGGCGCTGCCCGTGGCGCGGCAGATCGCGGAGGCACTCCACGCCGCGCACCAGGCCGGAATCGTCCACCGCGACCTGAAGCCGGGGAACGTCGTTCTCTCCGAATCCCGGGGGACGCCGCGGGCCGTGGTCACCGATTTCGGCCTCGCCCGCCTGGAGTCCGGCGAAGACGCCATGACCCTGACCGCCCATGCAGGGGTCGTGGGTACCCCCGCCTATCTCGCGCCGGAGCAGGTCGAGGGCAAGGAGATCACCGGCGCGGTCGACGTCTACGCCCTCGGCATCGTCCTCTACGAGATGCTGACCGGGACCGTGCCGTTCGTGGGCGACACGGCGCTCTCCGTGGCCGTCCGCCGCCTGCAGGAGCGGCCCGCCTCGCCGCGGGTCCACGTGCCCGGCCTGGATGCCCGCTGGGAGGCGGCCATCCTCCGCTGCCTGGAGCGCGACCCGGCCGCGCGGTTCCACTCGGCCCCGGAAGCCGTCCAGTTCCTGACCGCACCCCTGGCGCCCATCGCGCCAATCATGCCCAAGATCGAAGAGAAGCCGGCTCCACCGGTCCCGGCCCCTGCTCCCATTCCTGTTCCTGCTCTTGCCCCTGCACCCGCGAAGAAAAACAAGCTTCAGATCATCGCCCTCGCCGCCCTGCTCCTTCTCGCGGTCGGCGTCGGCACGTTTCGCTATCTCGGCTGGCGCGCCGAGCAGGACCTGACGCCGGAGCAGCGCCTGGCCCGCCTGACCGAGGGGATCACTCCGCGCCGCTCCGTCGCCGTGCTCGGCTTCCAGAACCTGAGCCGCACCCCTGGAACGGAATGGCTCTCGACCGGGATCGCCGAGATGCTCGCGTCCGAGCTTGGAGCGGGAAGCGGATTGAGGATCGTCCCCGGCGAGAACGTCGCCCGTGCCAAGGTGGAGCTGGGGCTGAGCGACGAGAACAGCCTG
>DASUNJ010000749.1:0-28093 GCA_036277235.1 Thermoanaerobaculia bacterium
AGCTGCTGCAGCGGACCTCCGGTCTCTGGAAGGGCGGCGACGGGCTGGAAGCTCAGCTCCGGCTCCGTGGCGAGTGGGAGGAGGAGGACCGCTGAAGCTGCTGCTCGACTCGGTGATCCTCATCGACCACTTCAACGGCCGGTCCGAGGCCACGAGGTACCTGGCCTCGGTCGCCGGCGAGGCGGCCCTCTCCGTGATCACCCGCGCCGAGGTGCTGACTGGGTTCGACCCCGACGACGTGGGAACGGCCGGCAGCCTTCTGGACCGCTTTCCCACCCTGGGGATCGACCTGCCGGTGGCCGACCTCGCCGCTCGCCTGCGCCGCGAGCAGCGCTGGAAGATGCCCGACGCTTTTCAGGCCGCCCTGGCCCAGTACCACGGGCTCACCCTGGCCACCCGCAACACTCGGGACTTCCCCCCCGACCGCCACCGCTTCGTGGTGGTCCCCTACGCCCTCTGAACCCGCCCCCCCTCCTTCCGGCCCGCCCCTTGCAAACACAAGGGGTTGGAAGGAAGGAGGGGGACTCATGAAGCACGACAGCGATACCGAAGGGACCGCCGCACGCTCGCGGGTGGTGGTGGCGCTCAGGAATCTGCGTGGTTACAAGATCGCCGAGGGCGATCCGGATGTCCGCGGCTGGGAGGTCGCGGGCGGGGACGGGCTCCGGATCGGCACCGTGAACGATCTGCTGGTGGATACGGCTGCGGGCAAGGCCCGCTACCTGGACATCCAACTCGATCCCGGCCTCTATCTTCAAGGCACGCCTACCGGGCTCGCCGCCGACAGCGAGCGCCGCCTGGACGCGGACCCCGCCCCCGAGCTCGACCCCATGAGCGGCCCCGAGAGCGGCGTGATCGGCCATGCCACCGTTCCGGCCGCCGAGATCGAGCCGAACCCGGGCGCCACCACGATGACCGAGCACCTGGTCCGCGAGTCGATCTCCGACACGGAGAACCGGCTGACGGCCCACCTCCACCTCGACGAGTTGCACCACCCCGGCGAGCGCCACGTGGTCTTTCCGGTCGGGCAGGCCCGGCTCGACCCGGAGCACGACAAGGTGATCCTCGCCAGCCTGCGGGCCGAGGACGCGGTCAACCTGCCCGCCTACGTGCCCGGCGAGGTCAGCCCCGACTACGAGCAGGGGCTGCGGCGCTGGTTCGACCCCTCCTTCACCCCCTCCGAAGGGCAGGATCTCTACGCCCACGACCTCTACGACGAGGACAGCTTCTACCGCAACCGGCGCGAAGCGCCGATCCGCGGACGATAGACGCGCCGGCGCAGGGCGGCCTCAACTTTTTTGCAAGGGCGCTCCGGCCTGGAGCACCCTCTTTTTTCCTTCCTACCCATTTTCGGATTGCCATCTCCCCGGGCACTGGAATAATGCGCACCCATCGATAGTTTTTGGGGTGACTGGTTCGCCTACAACTTGGGAGATGTACTTCATGAGACGAGCCCTGCTCCTGACGTTTGCAACCGCCCTGTTCCTGGCCTCCGGCCTCCACGCACAGACCCTCGATCAGACCATCGGCGGTTGCAATGGTGTCGCTCCCCTGCGGACGATCCAGGCCAATCCGTCCACCTACAAGAACCTGCTGACCACCCTCCAGCCCGGCGACCGGCTCCTTCTGGCTCCCGGCACCTACACCCAGCAGCTCCGCATCGGGAACAAGAACGGCCAGCCCGGCAAGTGCATCGTGATCGAAGGCCCGGCGACCGGCTCGCCCGCTCTCTTCAACGGCAGCAACACCTTCAATACCATCAGCCTGGTCAACGTCAGCTACCTGGTCTTCCGCAACCTGTCGCTGGACGGCCTGGGCCTCGCGGGCGACGGCGCCAAGGTGGAGGCCACCTCGACCTACGCTCACCACATCACGCTGGAGAACATCCACTTCAAGAACTACGCGCAGATCTCCGGCCGCAACGCGATCAGCACCAAGGCCCCGGCGTGGAACTTCGTGATCCGCAAGAACTTCATCGAGCGCGCCGGCGTGGGCATGTACTTCGGCAAGCCGGACGGCACGGCCGAGCTCGTGAACAGCCTGATCGAGCACAATGTGGTGCACAGCAGCATGCTCTACAACCTGCAGATCAAGCATCAGGTCGGCCGGGCCACGAGCCTGGGCATCCCGGCCAGCGGGACGACGATCGTCCGGCACAACGTCTTCAGCAAGGAGACCGGCGCGGCGACGGGCGCCGAAGCCAGGCCCAACGTCCTGGTGGGCCACTGGCCGCTCTCGGGCGCGGGCTCGTCGGACACCTACCAGATCTACGGCAACGTCTTCTACCAGAACCCGACCGAGGCGCTGTTCCAGGGCGAGGGCAACATCGCCCTTCATGACAACCTTTTCGTGAACCGGGTGTTCAGCCGCGCGATCCGCATCCAGAAGCACAACAACCTGCCGCGGCGGATCGACATCTTCAACAACACGGTGGTGGCGAGCGGCGAGGGGATCGCGATCTACAACGGCGATCCCGCGTACCAGCAGCGGGTGCGGGGCAACATCGTGTTCGCGGCCACTCCCCTGGTCGGCGGCCTGCAGGTGGGCAACCTAACGGGCGCCTACTCCGCGGCCGGCCAGTATCTGAACAATCCCGCGGGCTCCCTCACGGCCGGGACGCTCGACCTCTTCCCGATCCCGGCCATGGCCCTGGGCACGGCCGTCGACCTGAGCGTCTTCTCGGGCTTCCTCGACTGGGACAAGGACTTCAACGGCTTCCCCAAGCTCAACACCTACCGGGGCGCCTACTCGGACGACGGCGTCAACCCCGGTTGGCAGCCGGCGCTCGCGATCAAGCCTTAAGTGGACGGGCCGGCTGGGATAGGATTCCGGCCCATGCCCACCCTTTCGTTTGACGACGTGCGGGCGGCCCGCGAGCGGATCGCCCCCTACGTTCACCGCACCCCTGTCCTGACTTCGCGGCAGATCGACGAGCTCGCCGGCTGCCATGTTTTCTTCAAGTGCGAGACCTTTCAGCGGGTCGGCGCCTTCAAGGCCCGCGGCGCCTTCTCGCGCCTGACTCTGCTCTCGCCGGGAGACGCGGTCGTCGCGTTCTCTTCGGGCAATCACGCCCAGGCCGTGGCCCTGGCCGCCCGCGAGCTCGGCATCCGCGCCACCATCGTCATGCCCCTGGACGCCCCGGCTGCCAAGGTGGCAGCCACGCGCGGCTATGGCGCCCGGGTCATCCTCTACGACCGCATCGGCGGCGAGAGCCGGGAGGCGATCGCCCAGAAGCTCGTGGACGAGGAGGGGGCGATTCTGGTGCCTCCCTTCGACGACGATCTGGTCATCGCCGGCCAGGGCACCCTCGGCCTTGAGCTGCTGGAGGACGCGCCGGACCTGGAGGTGATCGCGACTCCCTGCGGCGGAGGCGGGCTGCTCTCCGGCGTCGCGCTGGCCGCGAAGGGGATCAACCCCGCAATCCGCCTCTACGGCGTCGAGCCCGAGGCCGGCAACGACATGCAGAGGTCGCTGGAAAAGGGCGAGCCGGTGACCATCCCCCTGCCCACGACCATCGCCGACGCCCTCCAGACCACCCGCCCGGCGGAGCGCACCCTCGCGCTCGTCCAAAGCTTGACGGAAGGAATCGTGACCGTCAGCGACCTGGAGCTGCGCCGGGCCATGGCCGCCCTCGCCTCGCGGATGAAGCTCCTCGTCGAGCCCGGAGGCGCCGCCGCCTTCGCCGCCCTGCTCCACGGCAAGATCCCGGACGTCTCCGGACGCAAGGTCGGCATCGCCCTCTCGGGCGGCAACGTGGATTTGGAGCGCTTCGGAAGCCTGGTGGCCGGCATCGAGGCGTAACTTCCCGGCCCGACCTTTGCAATCTCCCTCCTCACGAGAGGAGGACGTATGAGACACGACAGCGATCTGAATCGGGCGGGCACGACGGCCGCCGTGGAGCAGGGGGTCGTTCCCCTCAAGGAGCTGAAGGATTTCCAGGTCGCCAAGGGCGATCCCGACGTGCGCGGCTGGGAGGTGCTATCCAACGACGGCCGCCGCATCGGCAAGGTGGACGACCTGCTGGTCGACACCGCCGCCATGCGGGTGCGCTATCTGGACATCGACCTCGATGACGACCTGCGCAACCTCGCCCAGGGCGGCACGGGCCCGGGGACGAAGAGCGACAACATCCTGATCCCCATCGGCTCGGCCCAGCTCCACGAGAAGGACGACCGGGTCACCGTCGACCTGCTCCACAGCCTGGTCACGGGCATTCCCAACTACGACCGGAGCACGTTCAACCGGGAGTACGAAACCAGCGTGCGGCGGCACTTCGACCGCGACTACCAGCCTGCCCAGGATCGGGACTTCTACGAGCACGACCTCTACAACGACTCCCGCTTCTACGGGAAGCGCCGGACCCGGCGGTAACAACGAAGAGGGGCGGCCCTTGCCGCCCCTCACTGCAACACTCGCGTCCGCGACGACCCGATACGACTTGAGCTTCGGCGGCGGCTGCGCTGCAACACAAACCCCAGACAAATGCGTTGCAGCGCAACGCAAGAAGAGATGCGCGGCCGGATCTACAAGCGCGGCACGGCGTCCCGGAAACGCAGCGCGGCATTCTGGAAACACAGGACGGCGCGCCGGAAACACGGCTCCGTAGCCCCTGAATGCAGCAGCGTAGCCCGCAAACACGGCTGCGTAGCCCGCAAGTCCGTAGCGTTGCCAGCAAACGGAGTTGCGTTGCCCGCAAATGCGGTCGCGTTGCCCGCGAACGTCGTAGCGTTGCCGGGAATCACGGCGCGGCGTGCGCCAGAAACGGCGCGAGGCGCCGAAAGCACGGCTCTGTTGTGGGACGTTTCCGGAGCGCTGCCTGCGAATCGGGCGCCACGCGCCCCGGTTGCGGCGCTGCCTGCCGCGGCCGCGGCGCGCGGTCCGGCCTTTGCGGGGGCGGCCGAAAACTCCCCCGCCTGTCTTGCGGGACTGCCGCAGACCCGGTATCGTTCTCAGTCCGATGCGCCGCCTCTGCAGTACCCTTGCGCTCGCCGCGTTCGCCTGGATGAGCTCCGCGGTTTCCGCGGCCGGGGCCACGCCCCTGGTGCGGGTCATCTCGCCCATCCAGGGCATGGATCTGCCCGCGGGCTCGCTGGCGGCCCTGGAGTGGGAGCCGCTCGCGCCCTTCGGCGCGCTCCAGGCCGAGGAGTGGGAAGCCTTCCTCTCCGTCGACGGCGGCGCCCATTACCCGCTCCGCATCACGCCGCACCTCGACAGCGATCTCCGGCGCATCCTCTGGCAGGTGCCCGCGACCCCGACCCGCGACGCCCGGCTCCTGCTGCGCTTCGGCGACGAGCGCAACGAGACCGGATACGAGGTGCCTCTGCGCTTCGCGATCTCCGGCCCGGCGGTATTGGCGGCATTGCCGCCGGCCGGCGCCGTCACCATGCGCTCCACCCCGGGCGAGGCGGCCCGGCCCGGGGACTCGGGGGTCGCGCTCTGGATCGAGGGCTCGCGCCACGGCGGCTCGCTGCGCCAGGTGTTCGCCGATCTCCCGCCGGGCCTCCATCCCGGAGGCCGGCCCGCCGAGCTGATTCCCGGGGAAGCGGTCGTCGCGGCCAGCGATCCGGACCCTGACCCGGCGCCCATTTCATCCAATTTGCCGCTCCGCTCCCCGCCGGCCCGGCGGGATGAAGCCGCCCGCGCCGTCCGGTCCGCGCGGCCGGCCGCCGTTCCCATCCGCCTCCTCATCGGCCGCCAGAACGAATAGACCGGGACGCCCGGCCGCGTCCCGAGTCAGCTGTCTCCGCCGGTCTGTTCCGGTGGAGCGATCGTTCAATTTGGCCTCTTCGAGGAGAGCAAGCCCATGCTTCCGACGTTCCGCAGGCTCGCCCTGCCATGTGTATTCGCAGCCCTTCTGATCCCTGGATCCGGCCGGTGCCAGACCCCGGAGGTCAAGGAGACCATCCAGGTCACCGCCACCCGCGTGCCCGAGGACGTGGAGGCGGTCCCCGCCTCCGTCACCGTCGTTTCCGGCGACGAGCTGCGCGCGCGCGGCGCCACCGACCTGCCCAACGCGCTCGCCCTGGTGGCCGGCGTCTCGGCCGCTCCGGGCGGCGACTCGGGCCCGGCCGGGTCCGTGCCCGAGATGTGGGGGTTGCGCGAGTTCGACGCCTTCCTGCTCGTCGTGGACGACGTCCCCTGGGGCGGCGCGTTCAACCCCGCCCTTACCACCCTCGACCTGACCGACGTGGACCGCATCGAGATCCTGCGCGGAGCCGCGCCCGTGCTCTACGGCACGACTTCGTTCGTCGGCGTCATCCACGTCATCCACCGCCAGGCCGGGGACGGCGAGCGCGCGGCCCACGTCTGGGGCGGCAGCCATGACAGCTTCGGCGCCTCGGCCTCGCTCCCCCTCCCGAACGCGGGAGGTTTACAGCAGAGCCTGATCGTCGACGGCGAGAACCGGGGCTTCGCGGACGAGCGCACCGGGTTCGAGCGCGGGCACGTCCTCTGGCGCGGCTCGCGGCCCACCGGCTCTGGGAGCTTCCGCATCAATTTCGACGGCACCATCGTGAACCAGGACCCGGCCAGCCCGCACGTCCGCCAGGGCGCGGCCCTCTCGCCGCTGGTGCCCCTGGATGCCAACTACAACCCCCGCGACGCCGCCATCGACGAGAACCGCTTCCATCTCTCGACCGGCTACGACCATTCGCTGGGAAGCGCCGCCTGGTCCACGACCCTGGCGCTCACCCGTTCTGAAAAAGACACGCTGCGCGGCTTCCTCTCGGCGGTCTCGAACACGGCCGACAACGCCCGCGGCTATGAGCAGGACCTCTCCACGGACGACGTCTACTTCGACAGCCACCTGGTGTTCCACCCGGCCACGAACCTCCAGCTCATCGCGGGCCTCGATCATCTCTTCGGCCGGGCCGAGGCGGTGTCGGAGGACTTCACCTACACCGTGCCGCTCCGCGGCGGCGCTCCGGACGTCTCTTCCATTCCACGGCAGCAGCGCTTCGAAATTGAGGACGAACGGAACTTCTCAGGCCTCTATCTGCAGACCGAGTGGAACCCGACGCCGCGCTGGCGCGTCCAGGCGGGCGCCCGCCTGAACCATACGGTGGAGGACCGCGAGGCCGGCGAGGAGCCGCTCACCGGCGAGGAGGAGGGCGAGGAGGAAGAGGAGGGCCGCGACAGCAAGACGGTCACCCGGGGGAGCGGCAGCCTCGGCGTGAGCTGGCTCGCCTGGCAGCAGGACGAGAACGGGCTCTGGCTCTATGCCGACTGGCGCAACTCCTACAAGCCGGCGGCGCTCGACTTCGGTCCCGAGGCCGAGGCGGAGATCCTGGACACCGAGACCGCCGAGAGCTGGGAGGCCGGCATCAAGGGCCGGCAGCTCCGCGGCCGGCTCGACTGGAACGCCAGCCTGTTCCGGATGGATTTCGAGAACCTGGTCGTGCCGCAGGTGATCAACGGATTGCCCGCGCTGGTCAACGCCGGGGCGGAGCGCTTCGAAGGCTGGGAGCTAGAGGCTGGACTGCGGATGGTGTCCGACCTCGTCGGCCGGGTGGCCTACAGCTATCACGACGCCCGGTTCCAGGATTACATCCGCGATTTCGACGGCGTCGCCACCCAGCTCCGCGACAAGCGGCTGGAGATGTCGGCGCACGACATGGCCGGCGCGGAGCTGGTCTGGTTCCCGGCGCAGGGCTTCAACGGCTCGGTGCGGGCCGACTACATCGGCAACCGCTTCCTCAACAAGCGGAACACGGCGCTGGCGGAGCCCTTCACCACCTACTCGGCGGCCCTCGGCTACCGCTTCCCGCGCTGGGAGCTGCAGCTCGTGGGCGAGAACCTGACCGACGAGCGCGACCCGGTCGCGGAGAGCGAGCTGGGCGACGGGCAGTACTACCGCCAGACCGCCCGCAACGTCCGGCTGAGCTGGGGAGTGCGGTTCTAGGAATTCGTCTCTTGCTGTGCCGACAGCAACTGTGCGCCGCAAACTGGAGACAGTTTGCGGCACTTCTTGGTTTTGCTACGCCGACCGTCCCAGATATGCCTTGAGCTTGGGGGCTACACTTCTCCGGACCAGCGCGCTCTGCGCCTGCCAGCGGGTGGCGGGGTCGAGATCCACCAGGAAGCGGGGCTCCTTGCCGTCGAGCACCGCGATGGGCACGCCGTCGCGGTAGAGGAGACGGTTGCCGGAGAGGGCGGCGAGACGGTCGCCGGGGGTGGCGATGCCGATCAGGTTCAGCGGATCGACGGCGCTTACCGAGATCAGCGTGCCCTTCTTCGGCTCCTTGCGGATCGCCCTCAGACGGCCCACCGCTTCGGGCAGGGCGTACTGCTCTCCCGAGAAGCCGTCCACGAAACGGCCTCCGCGGATCTCTCCCCGCGCTTCCAGCCGGCGGAAGACCCGCAGCAGGTCGCGCCAGGGCGGCAGCAGGGCCTCCCTCTCCAGGAGACGACGGAAGACCACTCCATAACGCCGGAGCAGCGTCCAGGCGATGTGCTCGGCGGCTTCGGGGGAGACCCCGGAGATACCGTCCGGGGCCGGGGCTCCCGCCCGGGTCAGGGACCAGCGGCCGGCGTTCTCCATGCCGAAGACCGCGACCGAGCCCCTGCGACGGGTGCGGTCCACGGGCGGGCGCAGGTGGGCGGGGACCAGCAGCGCCCTCAGGCCCGTGAAGCTGTCGGAGGTGACCAGGCCCCAGGCGACCAGCTCGGCCAGGGCAATCTCGACCTGGGTGTGGAGGAGCCCGGCACCCTCCGCGATTTCGGAGAAGAAGGAGGCTCCGCTATCCCTCAGGTAGTCGTGTACGCCCCTCGCGGGAGCGGTCAGGTCGAGCGCGTCCGCATCGGGGCGCGGAGCGATCTCCCGCCACAGCGGCAGCTTCGGCCGGGCGAGCAGCGAGATGGGCGTGGCCCTCACCGGACCCGAGCGCTTGCCGTTGCCGTTCGGCACGGCGGCCCGACCCCAGACCCAGCGTCCTGCAAGACAGAGGGCGTCCAGCCAGACCGGGTCGTACTCCTTCATCCGCGCCGGCAGGATCTCCCCTTCCCAGGCCGCGGCGGCGGCTTCGAAGCCTTCGAGCTGCTCCAGCAGGGCCTGGACGCTCTCGGGACCCTCCATGCGCTCGTCGGGCTCCAGCCGGTGCCAGGCCAGGAGGAAGCGGACGAAATCGGCCTGCGTGACCGGCTCGATCTCGCGCCGCAGACGGTCCAGCGTGTAGCGGTGGATGCGAGCCAGGAGCCGGCGCTCGCACCACTCTTCTTCCCCAAGGCCGGGATTGAACCGGCCACGGAGGACGAAGCCCTCGCCTTCGAGCGCGGCAAGCGCAAGGTCGATCGCGGACCGCTGCACCCCTGCGCTGCGGGCGAGCGCCTCCGCGGTGGTCGGACCCACGGCTTCCATCCGGCCGCGGACCAGCTCGACCATGGCCGCCTCCGGCGTCCACTGCCGGGAGGCCAGACGCTCGGGCAGGGCGATGTCCGGGACTTCGGAATGGATGGCGCGGATCTGGGGCCAGCGCTCCGCCGCAATCCAGAGGTTTTTCACCACCGCGGCCCGGCCGGCTTCGACCAGGCGGTGGAAGAAGGGCTCCCAGCCGAAGCGGCGGCCCTCCTCGTCGACCACGTAGCCGAGGGTCATCAGGGCGTCGTGAAGCTCGTCGGGATCGAACGCCTCGGGCCAGGCCTCCTCCCGCACGCGGGCGATGGCCGCGGCGTCGAGCGCCCCCAGGTCGGACGCGGTCGAGGGATCGAGCCAGCGCCGGGTGATCACCGCCTGGGTGCGCCGCTCCTCCAGGGGAGCGTCGTCGAGGAAGGCGTAGGCCGAGGCGTTGAGGATCTCGTGCGCCAGGGGGGAAGGCTCGGTCAGGTCCCGCGCCACCAGCTCGACCTTGCCGCCTTCGATGCGCCGGAGGAGCTTTTCCAGGGACTCGATGTCCATGGCCTCTTCCAGGCAGTCGCGCACGGTCTGCCCGACCAGCGGATGGTCGGGCACCTCGCGCTCGCCCACGATGTTCTCCAGGCAGGCGAGCTGATCGGGGAAGACGACGGCGATGAGGTCCTCGGCCTGCTGGCGGAGCAGCGGCGGCGGCACCCGGCGACCGCCTCGTGAGCGCGGGATGGCGAGCGCCCGGCCCGCGTTCCAGCGCCAGCGCACGCCGAAGAGCGGCGCGTCGAGCACCGCCTGGGTCAGCACGTTGCGCACCGAGGAGGAGTGGAGGAAGTGGAAGGCGTCCTCCAGCGGGAAGCTGTGCGTCGGACCGAGCGAGAGCACGATGGCATCCTCGGTGGCAGCCGCCTGCAGCTCGAAGTTGAACATGCGGCAGAAGCGCTTGCGGAGCGCGAGGCCCCAGGCCCGGTTCACCCGGCTGCCGAAGGGGGCGTGCACCACCATGTGCATGTCGCCGGCCTCGTCGAAGAAGCGCTCGGCCACCAGGGTGTCCTGGGTCGGCATGGTCCCCAGAGCCGCCCGGCCCGCCGCCAGGTAGTCCACGATCTGCCGCGCCGCTTCGAAGGGGAGGCCGAGCTCCTCGGTCAGCCAGTCGAGGGCGGCGGCCATTCCCCCCTCCGCCAGCTTGCGCGATACCTCCTCGCGCAGCCGCGACACCGCCTCCGAAAGCTCCTCGGTCCGGGCCGGCGCCTCGCCGAGCCAGAACGGGATCGTCGGCGGCTGGCCCTTGGCGTCCTCGACCAGGACGCGCCCGGCTTCGATCTTGATCACCCGCCAGGAGGCGTTGCCGAGCTGGAAGATGTCGCCGGCGTGGCTCTCGACCGCGAAGTCCTCGTTGAGCGTGCCGATGACCGTGCCGGAAGGCTGGAGGATCACCTGGTAGTCGGCGAGGTCCGGGATGGCGCCGCCGGAGGTGATCGCGGTCAGCATGGCGCCGCGCCGGCCGCGGAGGCGGCCGTTCACGGCGTCGTGATGGAGGTAGGCCCCCCGGCGTCCGCGCCGGGTCGCGAATCCCGAGGCGAGCATCTCGATGACTTCGTCGAAGACCTCCCGCGGCAGATCGCGGTAGGGCCAGGCCCTCCTCACCAGGGCGAAGAGGTCGTCCTCGCGCCACTCCTCCACCGCGGAAGCGGCCACGATCTGCTGCGCCAGGATGTCGAGCGGCTGGTCCGGGATGATCAGGTGGTCGAGCTCGCCCCGCCGCGCCGCGTCGAGCAGGGCTGCGCACTCGATCAGCTCGTCGCGGGTCTGGGGGAAGATCCGCCCCTTGGGCAGCCCTCCCAGGTGATGGCCCGACCGGCCGACCCTCTGGAGCAGCGTGGCGATCGAGCGCGGCGAGCCGATCTGGCAGACCAGGTCCACCGAGCCGATGTCGATCCCGAGCTCCAGCGACGCCGTGGCCACCAGGAGCGAGAGCTGGCCGGTCTTGAGTCGGTGCTCCGAGGCGAGCCGCTGCTCCTTGGAGAGGCTGCCGTGGTGCGCGGCGACCCTGTCCTCGCCCAGGCGCTCGGCCAGGTGGCGGGCGAGCCGCTCCGAGAGCCGGCGCGTGTTGGCGAAGACGAGCGTGGTGCGGTGCTCCCGCGCCAGCTCGGACAGCCGGTCGTAGATCTCGGCCCAGACCTCGTGCGACATCACCGCTTCGAGCGGCGAACCCGGCACCTCGACGGCGAGATCCATGCGGCGGCCGTGGCCGGCGTCCACGATCGCGCACCGGGGCGTGCCGCCAGCTTCCACGTTCGCGCTGCCCACCAGGAAACACGCCACCTCCTCGATCGGCTTCTGTGTGGCCGAAAGGCCGATCCGGGTGAGGGGCTCTCCGGCGAGAGCCTCCAGCCTCTCCAGGGAGAGCGTGAGGTGAGAGCCGCGCTTGTCGTCCGCCACGGCGTGGATCTCGTCCACGATGACCGTGCGCGCCGTCTGCAGCGTGCGGCGCCCGCCCTCCGAGGTGAGGAGGATGTAGAGCGACTCCGGCGTGGTGACCAGGATGTGCGGCGGCCGTTTCGTCATGGCCGCCCGATCCTTGAGAGGCGTATCGCCGGTGCGCACCGCCGTTCGGATCTCCACATCCGGCAGTCCCTGGGCGGCCAGCTCGGCGCGGATGCCGGCCAGCGGCTCCTCCAGGTTCTTCTCCACGTCATTCGACAGCGCCTTCAGCGGCGAGATGTAGACGACGCGGGTCTCGTCCTTCAGCTCACCCGCGAGCCCTCGGCGGACGAGGTCGTCGAGCGCGGCGAGGAAGGCGGCCAGGGTCTTGCCCGAGCCGGTGGGAGCGGCGATCAGGGTGTGCCGGCCGGCGTGGATCTCGGGCCAGGCGCGGGCCTGGGGCTCGGTCGGAGAGCCGAACCGGCGCTCGAACCAGGAGGAGACGGCGGGGTGGAAGACAGCTAGCGGCATAAGAGTTTCAACGCGGGGAAAGGCCCCGGCATTCCGGCTTATTTTCGCCTCCGGCCCCGGGTGAAATCAATCCCCTTCCAATGACATAATCTCCCGGAGCCCTCACCAGTTTCCAGGAGGTTTGGATGTCCCGAAGGAAGAATCTTGCGTTGGCCGCCTCGCTCTGTCTACTGCTCGCCGTGCCTGTTGAGGCTGCCGACGTCGAAGCCGTCTCCGTGCCCGCTCCGGGCGTGCCCTCCGACACCGCGGGCGGCGGCTCCTCGGGCACGGTCAGCGCGGACGGCCGCTACGTGGTGTTCGAGAGCAGCGCCCGGAACGCCGCCGGACAGTTCGACGACAACGGCGGCAGCGACGTCTTCCTCCATGACCGGCTCGCCGGAACGACCATCCTGGTCAGCCACGCGGACGGCGAGCCGGAGCGCACCGCCAACGACTGGTCCTGGTCTCCCACGATCAGCGCCGACGGCGCCTACGTCGCCTTCCTGAGCTTCGCCAGAAACCTGGTGGCCGGCCAGATCGACGCAGCCGGCACGGTCGACCTGTTCCTCTACGACCGGGCCACCGGAACGACGAAGCTGGTCACCCATGTGGCCGGCCTGCCGACCGAGACCGACGGCGAGCACGTGATGAGCGTGGGGATGAGCGCCGACGGCAGCCAGCTCGTGTTCGTCGGCTCGGGAGCCAACTTCGTGGAAGGCCAGGTGGACGGCCTCACCTTCGACGTCTTCCTCTACGACCGGGCCACCGGCACGAACACCCTGGTCAGTCACAGTAGCTCCTCGCCGGTCACGGCGGCGGGCAGCGGCACGGAGGCCGTGATCAGCGCCGACGGGCTCTGGGTAGCCTTTGTCAGCGGGTCCGGGGACCTGGTTGCCGGCCAGAGCCCTACCTCCTTCCACAGCTACGTCTTCCTGTACGGCCGTGCGAGCGGGACGAACGTCCTGGTCAGCCACGTCAGCTCCTCGTCCACCACCACCCCACTCGCCCAATCCTCGTCCCCCGCGATCAGCTCGGACGGCAGCCGGGTCGCCTACGCCAGCGAGGCCGCCAACCTGGTGACCGGGCAGACCGACACGAACGGCGTCCTCGACGTGTTCCTGTACGACCGGACGGCCGGGACGAGCACCCTGGTCAGCCGAACCGCGTCCTCGGCGACCACGACCGCGAACGGCCTCTCCGACGATCCGTCGCTCAGCGGCGACGGCCGCTACGTGGCCTTCGCGAGCACGGCCGCGAACCTGGTGACGGGCGTCGCCGATGCCGCCGGGCTCAAGGACGCCTTCCTGCACGACCGGGTGACCGGCACCGCCGTCCTGGTGAGCCATGCGGCCGGCGGCGCGAGCCTACCGGCCAACGGTGCGGCGCGCGCGCCTGTCCTTTCCGCGGACGGCAGCTTCGTGGCCTTCCTCAGCCAGGCGACGGACGCGGTGTCCGGCCAGGTGGACGGGAACGAAGGAGAGGACGCCTTCCTTTATGCCCGGTCCACCGGCAGCCTCGCGCTGGCGAGCCACGCGGCGGGATCGGCCGCCACGGCGGGCAACCAGCCCTCGGGTCCCGGCCTGTCCGTCAGCTTGGATGGAGCCTGGCTCGCCTACGACAGCCTCGCCGACGACCTGACGGGCTCGAACGACGCGAACGTGAGAGCGGACGTGGTCCTTCACGAGAGCCAGACCGGGAGCAACACCCTGGCCTCGCTGCGCGCCGGAGCCGCCTCGGAAACGGCTCACGGCCTGATCTCCTTCTGGACGGCCACCGCCATGAGCAACGATGGCCGCTTCATGGCGTTTCAGAGCGGCGCACCCAATTTGACCGCAGGGACCGACGTCAATGGCGATTCGGACGTCTTCCTCCGCGACCGGCTGACCGGCGCCACCACGCTGGTCAGCCACGCGGCCGGATTCCCCGGAACATCAGCCTCCCACGGCTCCATCAATCCGGCGGTCAGCACCGACGGCGACACCGTGGTGTTCGCCAGCCGGGGCAGCGACCTGGTCCCCGAGCAGGTGTCGAACGGCACCCTCAACCTCTTCCATTGGCACCGCGGCACCGGGACCGTCACGCTGGTCAACCACGCGGCCGCATCGCCCGCGGTGGCCGGCAACGTCGGGCTGCAGGAGAACAGCAGCTACGTCGTCAGCGGCGACGGGCGCTGGATCGCCTACAGCTCCGCCGGCAGTGATCTCGTGGCCGGACAGACGGACCTCAACTCCGATTACGATGTCTTCCTCTTCGACCGCGCCACGGGGTCGAACACCCTGGTGAGCCGGTCCACCGCCTCGCCGACCCAGGCGGGCGACGCGAGCTCCTTCTTCCCGGCCATCAGCGCCGACGGCCGCTGGATCGTGTTCACGAGCAGCGCCTCGGACCTCGTCCCGGGGCAGCCCGCCGCGGGCGGAGTCTTCCTGTACGACCGGACCACCGGCACGACCGTCCGCGTGAGCCCGCAGGGCCACGACGTGGCGATCAGCGCCGACGGCCGCTGGATCGCCTTCGAGAGCAGCGTCGCGGGCGTGCTCGCGGGCGTGGTCGACACCAACGGGGGCATCGACGTCTTCCTGTGGGACCGGGTCTCCGGGACCACGACCCTGGTGACCCGGTCGGCCTCCTCTCCCGGGGCCACTGGCAATGGCCCGTCGAGCTTCGGCACCTTTTCCCACACCCCCGGCGTCCTCAGTGCCGATGGGCGCTATCTCGTCTTCGCCAGCTTCGCCACCGATCTCATCCCCTCTCAGACCGAGGGCAACAGCGGCGGGGCGGACGTGTTCCTCTTCGACCGGGTCACTGGAGCGGTCACCCTGGTGAGCCGGTCCACCCTCTCGCCGCAGAGGACCGCCAACGGGGCGAGCTCCGAGCCGGTGATCAGCGCGGACGGGAGCCGCATCGCCTTCGCCAGCCTGGCCTCCGACCTCGTGCCCGGCTATGATCCCTGGGGGGACCAGGACTTCTTCGTCCACGACCTGGCCGCGGGGACCACGACGCTGGTGAGCCACAAGCCATCCGACCCCGGACATGCGGGCGACTTCCCGACCCAGGCGAGCGTGCTGCGCGCTCCCCGGATCAGCGCGGACGGCCGGGTGGTCGCCTTCCACAGCGACGACGCGAGCCTGGTCGTCCAGGACCTCGACGGCCAGTTCAGCGCGTTCGCGCACGTCGATCCGATCCCCGGCCAGGACTTCTTCACCACCATGCCTTGCAGGGTCCTGGACACCCGCCAGCAGGGGCCGGCGCTCGCGTCGGGGGTCGAGCGGACCTTCGCGGTCGAGGGCCTCTGCGGAATCCCGGCCACGGCGCGGGCGGTGGTGGTCAACATCACCGCCGTCCAACCGGCCGGCGCCGGCTACGTGGTGCTCCACCCCGGAGACCTCGCAGCCCCTCTCACCAGCACGATCAACTTCGCGGCGGGCGCGACCCGCGCCAACAACGCGATCCTCGCCCTCGCCTTCGACGGCACCGGCAGGCTCGCCGCCACTCCCGCGGTGGCCGGCGGCGGCACCGTCCACCTGATCCTGGACGTCAGCGGCTGGTTCGAGTAAAGGATAAAGAAATGCGCTTGAAAACACCGGCTTGTGCGCTCCTCTCCCTGCTCGTCTGGGTGCCCGATGCGAAAGCCGGTCTGGAGCTCGTCACCCGGCGAGACCCGAGCTTCCCTCCTTCCGACACGGCCGGCGCGTGGCTCGACACCTTCGTCAGCGCAGATGGCCGCTACGTTCCGTTCGTCAGCTTCGCGCTCAACCTGATCCCGGGGCAGGAGGACGGCAACAAGCCTGGCGACGGTGACATCTTCCTTCGTGACACGGTGGCCGGAACGACGATCCTGGTCAGCCGCTCGGCCTCTTCGCCAACCCGGACGGGCAACGGCAACTGCCATTTGCCGGCAGTCAGCGCCGATGGGCGGTACGTGGCCTTCGCGAGCGTCGCCACCGATCTGGTCCCGGGGCAAACCGACGGCAACAACGAGTACGACATCTTCCTGTACGACCGGATCGCCGGGACGACGACTCTGGTCAGCCATTCCCACACCTCCGCGAGCCAGACGGCGGCCCATGGCTCCTCTCTCCCGGCGATCAGCGCCGATGGCGGATTCGTCCTCTTCACCAGCGGAGCGGACGACCTCATGGCCGGACAGGCCCCATCCGGCGTAACCAATACATTCCTCTACGATCGCGGCGCGGGCACGGTCTCACTCGTCAGCCACGTCCCCGGATCCCCGGTGACACCGGGGAACGGCTCATCCCCGGACTTCTTCGGACCACCTCCGGTCCTCAGCGCCGATGGGCGGTTCGTCGCCTTCAGCAGCGGTGCGACGGATCTGGTGAGCGGGGTGACGGACGCGAATGCCGTCGACGACGCCTTCCTTTATGACCGCACGACAGGCATCGTCACCCTGTTGAGCCGCTCCGCCCTCGCACCCACGAGCACGGCCGACTGGGAAACCTCACCCGAATCGATCAGCGCCGACGGGGACCTCATCGCGCTGGTGAGCGGGGCCAGCGACCTCGGCCCGGGAGTGAGCGACGCCAACTCCAGACCGGATGTTTTCGTGTATCGGCGGTCGACGGCCGTCATGAGCCTCGTAAGCCGCTCCAGCTCCTCGGCCACGACGACCGGCGACGGGAGCTCTTCCTCCCCCCGGATCAGCGGCGATGGGAGCCGCATCGCGTTCAAGAGCGAGGCCATGGACATGGTCCCCGGCGGGGCTCCGACCCAGTTCTACCAGATCTTCCTCTATGACGTGCCCACCGGAGCGATGACTCTCGTGAGCCGCTCCAGCTCGTCGGCGACCACGGGCGGCCACTTCGAGTCCTTCCAGCCCCGTATCAACGGCGACGGCAGCCGGGTCGCCTTCGCGAGCGACGCGACAGACCTCCTGCCCGGGCAGCTTTCTCCGGCGTTCCAGCCGGACGTGTTCCTCTACGACGCCGGCTCCGGCAGTCTGACCCTCGTCAGCCGCTCGGCTGCCTCCCCTCTCGAAGGCGTCGGGGTCTTCGGCAGCCTCGCGCTGAGCGGCGAGGGCGACGAAGTGATCTTTTCGACCTCGTCCGGAGCGCTGCCCTCCGACGGGATCGATACCGACCAGACGATCGACGTCTTTCTCTACTCCGCCCCGGCCGACAGCATCACCATCGTTTCCGTCCGCGATCCGGGCCTGCCGTCCATCACCTCCCCCAATCATTCCCTGCCTTCGCAGATCAGCGCGGACGGGAGATTCCTGGCATTCGTCAGCAATGGGGACCAGCTCTTTCCGGGTCAGATCAATGTGGACGACGAAGACGCCTTCGGCCTGCCCGGGTTCGTGTTCCTCTACGACCGGCAGCTCGGCACGACCGCTCTCGTGAGCCACGCGGCCGGCTCCCCCAGCCAACCCGCCAATGTGTCGGCCAAAGGCCCCTCCGTGAGCGCCGCCGGCAACTTGGTACTCTTCCAGAGCGCCGCCACCGATCTCGTCTCCGGAATCGCCGACGCGAACGGCGCAGAGGACCTCTTCCTCTGGCAGAGGACGACCGGGACCGCCACCCTGGTGAGCCACGCGGCCGGCTCTCCCGGAACCGCGGCGGACCACGGCGGCACCGACGGCTCCCTGAGCGCCGATGGCCGCTACATCGCGCTGCTCAGCAACTCCAGCGATCTGGTTCCCGGATATACGGGCCCCGGCGGCGGCGGGGCGTTCAACCGCGACGCCTACCTGGTCGACCGGACCGCCGGCACCACCTCGCTGATCACCGGCGCCGAAGGGTCCCCGACCCAGGGGACCTTGAATACCTCTTCGGTGCAGATCAGCGCCGGGGGACGCTACATCGTGTTCGAGAGCTATGCCGGCAACCTGATCGCCGGCCAGCAGGAGCCCCTGCCGTTCTCCTCCAACGTGTTCGTTTGGGATCGGGTGACCGGGGCCACACATCTCGTGAGCCGCGCCGCCGGCTCCGCCACCCAGACGGCCCAAGGCTCTTCCCGCTTTGCCACCATCAGCGCCGACGGACGCTACATCGCGTTCCAGAGCGATGCCCCGGATCTGGTACCCGGCTTCACGTCTCCCCTCGGTCAAGCGAACGCATACATCCACGACCGCGTGACCGGGGTCACGCAGCTCGTCAGCCGGACGAGCTCGTCAGCCACCACGGCCGCGAGCGGCGGCGTGCCGAAGATCAGCGACGACGGACGCTTCGTAAGCTTCCAGAGCGCCGGTTCAGATCTGGTGCCGGGTCAGGACGGACCGGCCGGATGGCACGTCTACCTTTTCGATCGGGTCTCCGCGACCGTGACCCTCGTCAGCCACGCGGCGGGCGCCCCCACCACGCTTGCGACCGGCAATACATTTGATTCCCGGATCAGCGCCGACGGCCGGTTCGTCTCTTTCGCGACCGCGACCACCAACCTGGTCCCGGGGCAGGCCGGACCGGCCGGAACGTTCAATGCCTTCGTGTACGACCGCGTCACCGGCGCCAACCGGCTGCTCAGCGGGGCGGGAGGCTCCTCCAACCAGACAGGAAACGACTTCTCCAACCAGCCGCTGCTCAGCGCCGACGGCAGCGTCGCGGCATTTTCGAGCAGCGCCTCGAACCTGGTCGAAGAGGACTACCTCGGCGCTCAGGACATCTTCCTCTTCACCACCCCGGCCGCCGGCACGGACTTCTTCACGGTCACTCCGTGCCGCGTCCTGGATACGCGGAGCGGCCCGGCTCCCGTCTCGGGCACGCCACGGCTGGTGATGGTGGCCGGCACCTGCGGCATTCCCGCGACAGCCAGGTCGGTCGCAGTCAACATCACCGCCGTCCAACCCACCGGGAGCGGATACCTGGCCGCCTATCCCGGGTACCTAGAATCGACCGGCACCAGCACGGTCAGCTTCCAAGCCGGGGCGGTCCGCGCCTCCAGCGCCATCCTCCCCCTCGCCCTGAACGGCACCGGCACTCTCTCCCTCGATCCCTCCGTGGCCGGTGGCGGCACCGTCCACATGGTCCTCGACGTCAGCGGCTGGTTCGAGTAAACCGCCTTCACCGCCGGGTCGGGCACACGGCTTGCACCGGCGACCCAGCCGAAGACCCTGCCAAGGGCTGTCCGGCAGGACGGAGCCTGGAGACCATGACCGCGACCAAACTCGATGTCTTTCCGCGGGCCTCGACCGGTATCGAGGGCCTCGACTACATTCTCGGCGGGGGATTCCCCCGCAACCGGATGTACCTCGTCAAAGGGGATCCCGGGGCGGGCAAGACGACGCTCGCCATGCAGTTCCTGCTCGCCGGGGCCAGGGCGGGCGAGCCCGGCGTCTATGCCACGCTGTCGGAGACGGAGGAGGAGCTGCGCGACGTCGCCCGCTCCCACGGCTGGTCGCTCGACGGGATCACGATCTGCGACCTGCAGGCCTCGGAGGAGAGCCTCAAGGCTGACTCCCAGTACACGCTCTTCCACCCCTCGGAGGTCGAGCTCTCCGACACCACCCGCACCGTGCTGGACGTGGTCGAGAGGGCCGAGCCGCTCAGAGTGGTGTTCGACTCCCTGTCCGAGATCCGGCTGCTGGCCCGCGACTCCCTGCGCTACCGGCGGCAGATCCTGGCGCTCAAGCACTACTTCACCGGCCGCCAGTGCACGGTCCTGCTGCTCGACTATGGCACCCAGTCCGGCGAGTTCCAGCTCGAGAGCCTGGCCCACGGAGTGATGGAGATGGAGCAGCTCCCGCTCAGCTATGGCGCCCAGCGGCGGCGGCTGCAGGTGCGCAAGGTCCGCGGCATCCCCTACGCGGGCGGCTGCCACGATTACGCCATCCATACCGGCGGCGTCGCCGTCTACCCGCGCCTGGTGGCCTCGGCGCATCCCGGAGAGTTCAGAAACGCGGTGGTCTCCAGCGACGTCGAAGGGCTCGACACGCTGCTCGGCGGCGGGGCCGACCGGGGGAGCAGCCTGATGCTGCTCGGCCCCGCCGGGGTGGGCAAGTCGACGATCTGCGCGCAGTATGCCGCCGCCGCCGCCCGCCGCGGCGAGCGCTCCGTGGTCTACAACTTCGACGAGGCAACGGACATCTGGGTCGCGCGGGCGAATGCCCTCGGTATGGGCCTGAGCTCCCACGTCGAATCGGGCCTGGTCTCCGTCCGGCAGGTGAACCCGGCCGAGCTCACGCCGGGAGAGCTCGCCGGCCAGCTCCGCAACGAGGTGGAGGCGGGCGTGCGCCTGGTGTTGCTCGACAGCCTCAACGGCTACCTGAGCGCCATGCCGGACGAGCGCCACCTCACCCTGCACGTGCACGAGCTGCTGTCCTACCTGGCCCAGCACGGGGTGCTCACGGTGATGGTCATGGCGCAATACGGCCTCCTGGGCGACGTCAGCTCGCCGGTGGAGCTTTCGTACCTGGCCGACACGGTGGTCCTGATGCGCTTCTTCGAAGCCTTCGGCGAGGTGCGGCAGGCGATCTCCACGGTCAAGCGCAGGGGGGGCAGCCACGAGCGCAGCATCCGCGAGCTGCGGATCGACACGGACGGGATCCGGGTCGGCCGCCAGCTCCGGGAGTTCCATGGAGTCCTTACCGGCCGGCTCGAATACACCGGTGAAGCCGGCCCCCTGCTCGGAGTCGATGAAAAAGCCACCTGAGCCCGGCGCGATGGAGAACCGTGTCCTGATCCTCGCGCCCACGGGCCGGGACGCCATCCTCGCCTCGCAGATCCTGGGCGACGTGGGGATGCTCTGCCAGGCCTGCGCCGACGAGGCCGACCTCTGCCGCGAGATCGGCGAGGGCGCGGCCGTGGCCATCCTGGCCGAGGAGGCGCTCCACCCTTGGACGGTCAACTCCCTGCTCAGCGCTCTCGGCCGGCAGGGCCCCTGGTCGGACCTCCCCCTGATCGTCTTCACCCGCGGCGAGCGCAGCAGCGAGACGATCCTGGAGGCCCTGGGGCCGCTCGGCAACGCCACCATCCTGGAGCGCCCGGTGCGCGTCAGCACCCTGGTCAGCGCGGTCAAGGCCGGCATGCGCGCCCGGCGCCGGCAGTACGAGGTGCGCGACCTGCTGATCCGCCAGATCGAGGCCGACCGCCGCAAGGACGAGTTCCTGGCCATGCTCGGCCACGAGCTGCGCAATCCCCTCGCCGCGATCCGCAACGCGCTGTGGCTCCTCGACGAGACCGGGTCGGCCAGCGAGCAGGAGACGCGGCAGCGCAACGTGATCGACCGCCAGACCCATCACCTGGTGCGCATGGTCGACGACCTGCTGGACGTCTCCCGCGTCACCCGCGGCAAGATCAGCCTGCAGCACCAGGCGGTGAACCTGGGCGACCTCGTGCGGCGCTGCCTGCTCGAGCTCGGCATGGGCCGCCTCGCCGAGGCCCACGAGCTGTCGCTCGATCTGCGGACGGAGACGGTCTGCGTCGAAGGGGACCCGGTGCGGCTGGAACAGGTGGTCTGCAACCTGATCCACAACGCGGTCAAGTACACGCCCCGCGGCGGGTCGATCTCGGTCTCGGCCGATGAAGAGGACGGCCAGGCGGTCCTCCGGGTGCGCGATACGGGCCTGGGGATCACCGCGGACATGCTGGGCAAGATCTTCGAGCCATTCACCCAGGTGGAGAGCTCGCGCAAGCGGTCGGAAGGGGGGCTGGGACTGGGACTGCCGCTGGTGCGCAGCCTGGTGGAGCTTCACGGCGGCACGGTCGAGGCGAGCAGCGCGGGCCGCGGCCTGGGGAGCGAGTTTGTGGTCCGGCTGCCGCTGCACCCGCTGGGCGCGGAGGCGGCGGCCGCCGCTCCGACGGAGAAGCCCTCCGGGATACCGGCCGTCGCCGAGCCGGCCGGGCTGCGCATCCTGGTGGTGGAGGACAACCACGACGGCCGCGAGTCTCTGCGCGACCTGCTGGAGCTATGGGGGCACGAGGTGGAGACCGCTGCCAACGGGCCGGACGGCGTGGAGGCCGCCCTCAACTCGCTGCCCGACGTGGCCCTGGTCGACATCGGCCTGCCCGGACTGGACGGCAACGAGGTGGCACAGCGCATTCGCGCCGCCCTCGACGGCGATGCCATGGTGCTGATCGCCATGACCGGCTACGGCCAGCCGGAGGACCGCCGCCGCGCGCTCCAGGCGGGATTCGACGCCTACCTGGTCAAGCCGGTGGACCCGGAAGAGCTCGCCCGCAACCTGCGGGAACTCGGCCGCTCCCGATCCCGGACCCGCCTGCTCAGAAATTGAAGGTGCGCCAGCGGGTCAGGAGGACCAGGAGGAACGGGATCAGGTTGGTGTTGATCAGGTCCTTGATGCTGGCTCCCCAGTCGTAGCCGTCGCGCAGGTCGAAGATCTCCATGGCGATGGAGACCACGATGCCGGGGATGAGCGCCGTGAACGAGCTGAGCTTGCGCCGGAAGAGGATCAGGGCGAGCAGCAGGCACAGGAAGCCGATGTAGACGTGGATGGCATCCTTGGTCAGCGGCAGGACGGAGACCCACCACAGCTTGAAGACCTGATAGTCCGACTTCATGGCGTCGGGGTTAGCCTATCAGACCCGTCATCCCTCCGGCTTCAGAGCCGCCTCGGTCGGGCTGGGCGCCACCTCGTCCTTGATCTTCTCGGCGTTGACGTTCTTGATCTGATCCGCCCGGATCCAGCCGGACTCGCGGGCGTGGACGGCCGCGGCCTCGGTGTCCTCGCAGAGGAGCATCGGCACGCCCGCTTCCCGGATCTCCTTGGCGAGGTTGAGCACCTGCTCGTCGCGGTGCGCGCCGACGTCGATCTTGCGGATGTAGATCGCCAGGATGCGGCCGGGATACTCGGCCACGACCTGGCGGTAGATCTCGGGGTCCTTCTCGCCACTGTCGCCGATCAGGATGAAGTTCAGCTTCGGGTAGAGGTCCAGGATCGGCCGGATGCAGCCGAGCTTGTATTCGACCGTCTCCTTCTTGAGCAGCTTGCGCGCATCGAGCCCGAAGTCGCGCAGCAGGATCGGGCCGCGGGGGATCTTCTGCAGGTCCATGAACTCGGCCAGCAGGTCGTAGAGGTTCCACGGGCTGCCCGAGACGAAGAAGATCGGGTTCACCCCGCCTGGGTTCACCCCCTGCACGAGCGCCTCGTAGAACGCCGCCACCCCCTTGAACGGGAGACGGGTGTAGGCGTTATGCAGGAAGACCGTGCGCGCCATGGCCAGCCGATTGGTCACGCCGGTTTCGAGCACCGTATCGTCGATGTCGCTGATGACGCCGAACTCGGAGTCGTTTGGCGGGATCAGCACCTGGCCGCTGGCCCGCACACCGGCTGCCGCCTCCGGATGCGGATGCACCAGCTCAAGCTCCACGTCGTGCCACTGGCCCGAGGCGAGGGGGGCTGGCGGCTCGACGTGCTCGTTGAAGTAGCCCTCCTCGTCCGCGACCAGCTCGCGCTCCCAGCCCGGCCCACGGACACGGAGGCGGGCATGGGGCACCTCGTCGCTCTCGAAGCGCTTCCACGCGTTGCCCAGGTTCTTCAAGATCGTGTCGTTCTCGCCCGCGGCGCCCACGGGCTCGTCCTGAAGCACCCGGCCCTGGATCAGAAAACGCTCGGGGGTACCGAAGCCGCGAAAGGGGAGGATTTGAAGGGGGTCGTCGCGGTCGAAGCGGGCCTCGAGCCGCCCTTTGACGGCATCCACGCCCCTCTCGACCGGCACCGCCGCCCGGAGGATGGCGCGTCTGAAGATGGAGTTGCTCATGGTGGTCGCCGGAGTGCAAGAGGCGGGCCGGAAAGGACCAAAAGGACGTAAAGGACGTAAAGGACCCGGAGTTTGTCCTTTGCGTCCTTTAGGTCCTTTACGTCCTTTACGTCCTTTCTACAGCCGCCGGTGCCGCCCCACCGGAATCGCCCGCCGCACCTTTTCCACTCTTTCGAGGTCGATCTCGGCCATTGCGATCCCCGGGCCGTCGGAGGCCGTGGCAACCGGCAGGCCCCAGGGGTCCACGATCATGGCGTGACCCCAGCTCGCCTTGAGGCCGGCGTCGTCGTGCTCGCCGTGCTGCGCCGGGGCCATCACCCAGCACTGGTTCTCGATCGCCCGCGCCCGCATCAGCGGCTCCCAATGGTCCTTGCCCGTCGCCAGGGTGAACGCCGAGGGGATCATCAGGACCTGGGCTCCCTGGTCGACCATGCGGCGATAAAGCTCCGGAAAGCGGAGGTCGTAGCAGATCGACAATCCGAAGCGGCCGAGCGGCGTTTCGACCACCGTCACCTGATCGCCGGGCTTGCAGGTGTCCGATTCCGCGAAGCGGACGCCGCCCGGCACGTCCACGTCGAACAGGTGCATCTTGCGGTAAACGCCCAGGGTGGCGCCATCATCCCCGAAGAGGACGCTGGTGTTGTAGCAGCGGCTCGCCTCGTCGCTCTTCTCGTTGAACGAGCCCAGGAGGAGATGGATGCCGAGGCGGCGGGCGAGATCGGAGAACCTGCCGCAAGTGGGACCGTCCAGGGGCTCGGCGCGCCGGACCTTCTCGTCGTGCGGCCCCAGGTAGTTCGTATTCTCCGGGGTGGCCACGAAACGGGCGCCATGGCCCGCGGCGCGCTCGATCAGGCTCCGGGCGCTCTCCCAGTTGGCCTGCTCGTTCGAGGTGCAGTTGAGCTGTATCACCGCTGCCATGTACATGGCGGATTTCTAGCATAGTCTGCACGCCGTGAACGTACCTGTGGTCGCTGCCGTCGAGATGGGCTACGGCCATCTGCGCGCGGCCCGGCCGCTGGCCGACCTCCTTGGCACCCGGATCACCCACGTAGACCTCCCGCCAGTTGCCGAGGAGGAGGAGCAGCGCCTCTGGCACACCTCGCGGCGTTTCTACGAGCTTACCTCCCGGGCCTCGCAGCTCCCCGTGGTGGGAGCGCCCATGCGCTCGCTCCTGGACTCCCTGACCGCGATCCCCCACCTCTACCCCTACCGCGACCTCTCGGCGCCCACGCTCCAGGTGCGCTCGCTGGACAGGCTGATCCGCAAGGGGCTGGGGCGAGGGCTGGTCAACCACCTGAAGGGTGCACCGCTGATCGCAACCTTCTTCGCTCCCGCCCTCGCCGCCGACCATCACGGCTGCGACAAGATCTTTCTGGTGGTGACCGACTCGGACATCAACCGCGCCTGGGTGCCGTTGCGCCCGGAGAGCAGCCGCCTCGTCTACCTGGCCCCCAGCCAGCGGGCCGTGCAGCGACTGCGCTCCTATGGCATCGCCCGCGAGCGGATCGAGATGACCGGCTTCCCTCTCCCTCCCGAGTTGCTCGGAGGCATGGACGTGGCGGTCGCGCGCCGCAACCTCGCGGCCCGGCTGGTGCGTCTGGACCCGAAGCGCGCCTTCCGCTCCCAGGCGCGGGATGAGATCCAGGCCTTCCTGGGAGTCGAGCTCCCCGCGGACCAGGAGGGCGTGCCGCCCCTCGCCACCTTCACGGTCGGGGGGGCCGGCGCCCAGGCCAATCTGGCCCGGCGCCTGCTGCGCAGCCTCAAGACCACGATCGAAGAGGGCCGTCTGCGGCTCTGCCTGTCGGCCGGCGTCCGGCAGGAGGTCTCGGACCGCTTCACGGTCTGGATCCGGGAGGCGGGGCTGGAGGGGCACCCGGGCGTATGCATCCTCTGCGAGAAGGACTTCGACAGCTATTACGCGGCGTTCAACCGGTTGCTCGGGGAGACCGACATCCTCTGGACCAAGCCGAGCGAGATGACTTTCTATGGAGCGCTCGGGCTTCCGTTGGTCTTATCGCGGCCGGTGGGGGTCCACGAGGGGTACAACCTGCGCTGGGCGATCGAGAACGGCGCGGGCTTGAAGCAGCGCAGCCCCGACTACGCCGGCTTCTGGATGCGCGAGTGGCTGGCCGAGGGCACCCTCGCCGCGGCGGCATGGTTCGGGTTCCTGAGGCTGCCCAAGTTCGGGGTGTACCACATCCTGGAGCGGGTCACAGCCGCCCGATGACCCCGTCCGCGGCCACGCCCACCACCTCCACCTCGCTGAATTCGTTCCAAGCCCCCTCGGGGCAGTACACGCGCAGGTAGTTGTCCGTCAGCCCCTGCCCACCGCGCTCCCAAAGGACAATCTCCCGCCGCCCGACGTGGGACAGCCAGAAACCCCGCTCGGCGCGGTCCGCGACGGCGAGCATGCGCTCCATGCGGGCCTTCTTCCCGTCCGGATGGACATGGCCGGGGAGGTCCGCGGCCTCGGTTCCGGGCCGGGGGGAGAAGGGGAAGACGTGGGCCTTGGCGAAGCGGGCGGCTTCCACCATGGCCAGGCTCTCCTCGAATTCCTCGGCTGTCTCGCCGGGAAAGCCCACGATCACGTCCGTGGTGACGGCGACTCCCGGAATCGAGGAGCGCACCCGGTCCAGGATGCCCAGGTAGCCCTCGGCCGTGTAGGGACGGCGCATCCGCCGCAGGGTCGCGGTCGAGCCGCTCTGGAGAGAGAGGTGCAGGTGCCGGCAGAGCCGGCGGTCCGACCAGAGCTCCAGGAGGCGCTCGTCGAGATCCCAGGGCGCGATCGAGGTGAGGCGCAGGCGGGGGACCTCCGTCCTCTCCAGGATCGCGCGCACCAGCTCGTAGAGCCGGTCGTCCCCGGAGCGGTAAGCCGAGATCTGGACTCCGGTGACCACCACTTCCCGGTAACCCGCTTCGACCAGGGACCGGACCTCCTCCACCACCTCGGCGAGCGGCCGGCTCCGCTGGCGCCCCCGGGTCGAGGGGATGATGCAGAAGGAACAGCGCATGTTGCAGCCGTCCTCCACCTTGACCAGGGCGCGAGTATGACCGAAGGGGAGGCGGACCCAGGGGACCGGCACTTCAGAAGGTGCCAGATCGGGGAACGCGGCGTGGACGTGGTCGAGAAGCCTGTCCTTCTCAGGATTGGGGACGATCAGGTCCACTCCAGCGACGTCGCCGGGCTGGTATGTGGCATGGCACCCGGTCAGGACCGTCCGAGGGCCTCGGCGGGCGGCTTTGCGGGAGGCCCGCGCCGCCGTGTGGGTGACCGTACAGGTGTTCACCACGTGCAGGTCGGCCTCGCCCAGGGAGGTCACAACCAGATGCCCGGCGGCGAGGAAGTCGCGGGCCAGGCGCTCGGTCTCCGCCTGGTTGAGCTTGCAGCCGAGATGGGTGAAACACACTCGCACGGCCCGAATTTACCGGAAATTTACCTGCCCATGCGGGGATTTCAATTACATTGTAGGCCGTCATGAAGACCTCTCTGCTCATCCTCGCCCTGCTCGTCCCCCTCCAAGCGTGGGGCGCGGCGAGCGAATGGGCGGAGAACGCGGAGTCCCGCGTCCGGCTCGTGACCCCCTGGCAGGTCGCTCCCCAGAGCGGCGAGCTGCGGATGGGCCTGCACTTCAAGCTCGCTCCCGGGTGGCACGTCTACTGGAAGAACAGCGGCGACGCCGGCTTCCCGCCGGTGGTGGTCTTTCAGAATCTCGGCGAGACCGAGCTGCTCTGGCCCGCGCCCGAGCGCTTCGAGCTGCCGGGAGACCTGGTCGCCTTCGGCTACGAAGACGAGGTGGTCTACCCGGTGCGAGCGAAGCTCGACGCGCAGGGCGACCGTCTGCGCCTGGCCGCCGACGTGGACTATCTGGTCTGCCAGGTGGATTGCATCCCCTACCGCTACACGCTCACCCTCGATCAGCCGCTGGGCACTCCCGTTCCGGATACCGCGACCGCCCCGCTGATCGACCGCGCCTGGGCGAGCGTCCCGAGTCCCGCCGGAGAGGGAGTTACCACCACAGCAGCCCTCGACGTGAGCAGGCCCTCCGCGCCGGTCCTGGAAGTCCGTGTCGAAGGCGCCCGCCCGGGGCCGGACAGCCAGATCTTCCTGGAGAGCCACGAGGGGTTCGACACCGGCAAACCCGTTTCCCAG
>DASUNJ010000750.1:0-5574 GCA_036277235.1 Thermoanaerobaculia bacterium
CATCGAGTTCGAGGGCAACGAGCGGACCATGGACAAGGTGCTCCGCCGCGAGCTGCGCCTCTACGAGGGCGGCGTGGTCAACGTCGGCGCGGTGCGCAACAGCGTGCTCAAGATCAAGCAGCTCGGCTACTTCAACCTCAACGAGGAAGACCCGGTCGAGATCGAGCCGGACGTCGAGCGCAAGGTCGTGGACCTGCTGTTCAAGGGCAAGGAGGCGGACCGCACCGAGCTGCAGTTCGGCGGCGGCTGGAGCGAGCTCGACGGTTTCTTCGGCCAGTTCGCGGTCAACACCAAGAACTTCCTCGGCCGCGGCGAACAAGTAGGGGTTTCCTACCAGAGCGGGCGCTACCGCGACTTCTTCGACCTGTCGTACTACATCCCCTGGTTCCTCGACCGGCCGCAGAGCATCGGCGTGCGCGCGTTCAACCAGGACCTGAACTACAACCTGTTCGATGCGACGCAGCGCCTGCAGCGCAGCAGCCGGGGCGGCATTCTGACCTATGGCCGCAACTTCCGGCTCTTCCAGTCGGCCAGCATCAGCTACAACCGGTCGCGCTACGAGGACACGGAGAGGATCATTGTTCCGGATACGGGGGTGCCACCCGGACCGGACGACCCCAAGCCGGGCGACATCCTCGAGTTCATCACCGAGATCGACAGCTCGTCGCTGCGGCCCCTGTACGTGATCGACAGCCGGGACCATCCGTTCGAGCCGACGCGCGGCCAGCGCCTGTCCGTGGGCGTGGAGTACGCGGGCGGCTTCCTCGGCGGCGAGACCTACTTCATCCGTCCCGAGCTCGCCTACAGCACGTTCATCCCGGTGAGCAACTACCCGACCCAGACGGTGTTCGCGCTCAACGTCGAGGGCGGCCTGGTGGATCCCTTCGGCGGCCGCGAGCTGCCCACGCTGGAGCGCTTCTACCTGGGCGGCGAGAACAGCATCCGCGGCCACCGGTTCCGCTCGCTGTTCCTGCGCAAGCCGAACGGCGATCCCGTGCTCGACCCGGAGACCGGCGTCATCCTGGGCGGCGACAGCTTCATGCAGATCAACCTGGAGTACCACTTCCTCCTCGGAGGACCGTTCCGCCTGATCATGTTCGGCGACGCCGGCAACGTTTTCGGAGAGCAACAGAGCTTCGACCTGTCGAACCTCCGCTACACCGCGGGAGCCGAGCTGCGCATCCTGCTGCCGGTATTCGGCGCGCCCCTGAGATTCATCTATGCCGTGAACCTGGACGAGAAGCCCAAGGACAGCTTCGAGGACTTCCAGTTCAGCATCGGCACCAGCTTCTAACACCCGTAAGGAGAGACACGACCATGTCCAGCCGTATCACGAAGCTCACCCTGGGGTTGGCCCTCGCCGTCGCCCCGTTCCTGGCTGCTGCTCCGGCCCCGGCCCAGACGGCCGCCGCGAGCGGCATGAAGATCGCGGTGATCGACACCGAGCGCATCCTGCTCACGTCGAACACCGGCAAGAAGGCGCTCGCCGACCTCAAGAAGCTGCAGGAGGCGAAGGAAGCCGAGGCCCGCACCAAGCAGCAGGAGATCAAGGACCTGCAGGCCAAGATCTCCGACGGCCGCCTCTCGCTGGCCCAGGACAAGCTGGGCGAGATGGAGAAGCAGCTCGAGGCGAAGCTCGTCTCTCTGCGCCGCTTCCAGGAAGACGCCAACGCCGAGCTCGGCAAGATGCGCGACCAGGTCCTCGCCGGAATCGACCAGAAGGTCATGCCCGTCATCAACCAGGTCGGCAAGGAGCTCGGCTACACCCTGATCTTCCGCAAGTTCGAGAGCGGCCTGATCTATGCCGACGAGGCGATCGACATCACCGCCTCCATCATCCAGAGGCTCGACGGCGCCGCTCCCGCCCAGGGCAAGTAAGAGCGTGGAGCACCGGCTGGCCGACCTGGCCGAGCTGGTCGGCGGAAGGGTGGAAGGGGATCCGGACCACGCCGTGGAGGCGGTCCGGACCCTGGAGGCCGCCGGTCCCCGCGACCTCTCGTTCCTGAACCATTCGCGCTACCGCGAGCAGGCCCTGGCCAGCAAGGCCGGGGCTTTGCTCGTCGGGGCCAACCTGGCGTCCGGCGATTTCGGCGATTTTGGGAGGAGACCTCTCCTGATCGTCGACGACACGGCCTACGCGCTCTCCCTCCTCCTCAACCGGCTGCACCCACCCGAGGCACCCGTGCCTGGAGTGCATCCCACCGCCATGCTGGAGCCCGGCTGCGAGATCGATCCCGCCGCGCACGTCGGTCCCTACGCCGTGATCGGGTCCGGCGCCCGCATTGCAGCCCGCGCCGCCGTCCACGCCCATGTCGTGGTCGGCAAGGATTGCTCGGTGGGAGAGGGCGCCGTCCTCCATCCTCACGCCGTGCTCTACGACCGTACCGAGGTCGGACCGGGATCGATCGTCCATGCGGGCGTGGTCCTGGGCGCGGACGGCTTCGGCTATGCCACCCACGGCGGCGTCCATCACAAGGTCCCGCAGGTGGGGCGCGTGGTTTTGGAAAGGGACGTGGAGGTGGGGGCGAACACCGCGATCGACCGCGCCACCCTGGGGGAGACCCGCATCGGCGAGGGGACGAAGATCGACAACCTCGTCCAGGTGGGGCACAACGTGCAGACCGGCCGGCACTGTATCCTTTGCGGGCAGGCCGGGATCGCTGGGAGCACGCAGCTTGGCAACTATGTCGTCCTCGCCGGGCAGGCCGGGGTCTCCGGCCATATCAAGCTCGGCGACGGCGCGCAGGTGGCGGCCAAGTCGGCGGCGCTGACGTCGGTCGAGCCCGGCACGCAAGTCGCGGGCATCCCGGCGGTCGAGCTGCGCAAATGGCGCCGCCAGTCGGTGATGATAGCCCGCCTTGAAGAGATGAGCCGCCGCCTCAAGGCGCTGGAGAAAGGCAAGGGGAGCGAGGAGTGACCGATCAGAACCCGAAGTGGGACATCGAGTGGATCATGTCGGTGCTGCCGCACCGCTACCCGATCCTGCTGGTCGACCGCGTGCTCGAGATCGAGCCGCAGAAGCGGATCGTGGCGATCAAGAACGTGACCGTCAACGAACCGATCTTCGCCGGCCACTTCCCTGGCCGGCCGGTGTTTCCGGGCGTGCTGCTCATCGAGGGGATGGCGCAGGCGGGCGGGCTGCTCCTGCTCCAGGACGTCCCGGACCGGTCGAAGAAGCTGATCTACTTCGCGGGCATCGAGGAGGCGAAATTCCGCCGGCCGGTGGTGCCGGGGGACCAGGTGCGCTACGAGCTGGAGGTGCTGCGCCTGCGCTCCACCTTTTCCAAGCTCAAGGGCAAGGTCACGGTGGACGGCCAGCTCTGCGCGGAGGCCGTGATCTCGTCCGCGATGGTGGATCGATGAGCGGATTCATCCATCCTTCGGCCGAGATCGATCCCGGCGCGAAGCTCGGCGAGGGGGTGCGGGTCGGCCCTTTCGCGGTGATCGGCGAGCGCGTCGAGATCGGCGACGGCACGGAGATCGGTGCTGGAGCCCAGGTCTACGGCCCGGCGCGGATCGGCCGCGAGAACCGCATCCATCCCCAGGCCTGCATCGGCTTCGAGCCCCAGGACCTGAAGTTCCAGGGCGAGGAGGTCTGGCTGGAGATCGGGGACCGCAACCAGTTCCGCGAGCTGTGCACGATCCATCGCGGCACGGCCAAGGGGGGCGGGATCACCCGCATCGGCAGCGACAACCTCTTCATGGCCTACACCCACGTGGCGCACGATTGCGAGGTGGGGAGCCGCACGATCTTCGCCAACAATGCCACGCTCGCCGGGCACGTGGAAGTCCACGACGACGCCACGATCTCGGCCTTCACCTCGGTGCACCAGTTCTGCCGGGTGGGGCGCCACGCCTACGTCGGGGGCTACAGCGTCGTCACCATGGACGCGCTGCCGTTCGCGAAGACCGTGGGCTTGAAGCCGGCCTTCTACGGCCTCAACTCGATCGGCCTCAAGCGCAAGGGTTTCGAGCCGGACAGCATCCGCCGCCTGGACCAGGCCCTGCGCCTTCTGGTGCGCTCCGGCCTGAATACGGCCCAGGCGCTGGAGAAGATCAAAGGCGAGCTGGCGGGCGATTCGGCGGTCGACTACCTGGTGGATTTCATCGAGACGGCCAAGCGCGGGGTCCACAAATCTCGACCTCGTGGTGGGCGGACAGGGGGCGACGCTGAGTAGCCTGCGGGTCGCCGTGGTGGGCACCGGCGCCATGGGCCGGAACCACGTGCGCATCCTCTCCTCCCTTCCCGGGGTCGAGCTGGTGGGGGTCCACGATCCGGATCCGAAGGCCGGGGAGCTCGGGGTGCGGGTCTTCGACCGCCTCGACGACCTGGCCGGCGAGATCGACGCCGCGGTCGTCGCGGCACCCACCGTGGCCCATGCGGACATCGGCTGCTTCCTACTCCAGCGGAGAATTCACGTTCTGGTGGAGAAGCCGATCGCCTCCAGCCTCGCCGAAGCCGACCGTCTCCTGGAAGCGCAAGGGGACCGGGTGCTGGCCGTAGGGCATGTCGAGTTCTACAACCCGGCGGTGCAGGCGCTGGTCGGGGTAGGCACCCCGCCGCGCTTCGTGGAGGTACAGCGCCTCGGGGTCTTCTCCCCGCGCAGCCTCGACGTGGACGTCGTCCTCGACCTGATGATCCACGACCTCCAGATTCTGCAGGCGCTCGATCCGAGTCCGGTGGTGGAAGTGCGGGCCACGGGCATCAACGTCCTCTCGCCCAGGGTGGACATCTGCAACGCCCGGGTTGAGCTGGGCTCCGGCTGCGTGGCGAACCTGACGGCCTCGCGGGTCTCCTCCGAAAGAGTGAGGAAGCTTCGGGCCTTCCTCCCGAGCCGCTACTACTCCCTGGACTACCACGCCCAGGAAATCCGAGGCTACCGGCTGGAAGAGGGGGACGGCGGCCGCAAGATCCTCCCTGCGGACCTCCCTGTGACCCGAGCCGAGCCGCTGCTGCGCGAGCTCGAAGCCTTCGTGGCCGCCTGCCGCGGGGAAAAAGCTCCCTTGGTGATCGGAGAGGCCGGCCGCCGGGCGCTGGAAACGGCGCTGGCGGTGGTTGAAGCGATCCGGTAGAGCGTCGCGGTCATTCCTCCCAGGTCTCGCCGACCTGGCGCAGGGCTGCCTCCACAAGGTGGTCTTCAATGTAGTAGCCGAATCCGCGGATGGCGGCGATCAGCGGCCTTGCCACCGGGATGAGCTCCCGGCGCCGGGCCTCGACAATGAGGCCTAGGGTGCCGGACAGAGGCAATCCGAGCGCCAGGGCGCAACGCCGTCCCCGAAGGTCGTCGAGCACGGCTCTGTACCCGGGATTCGCCAGCCAGAAGGACAACACCGCCGATTCTCCCTCTCCCAGCTTCCAGCGCTGAACCTCTGTAGGAATGGGCGGCGCGTCCACGGCCTCAATGCCAGGGTGTGAGGAAACCGTTTGCGCCAGCCAGTCCTGATGGTCCTTCCTCTTCAGCTCCTCCATCACGGCGTGGGGGACCACGACCCGCTCTGCAAGCGCAGGAAGGAGATCGAGACGGGAGATGCGGCTGAGGAGGATCAGGGGCGAGCAGTTGACGGCGAGGTGCC
>DASUNJ010000751.1:0-3448 GCA_036277235.1 Thermoanaerobaculia bacterium
ACCAACTTCTCCAAAATGGATCGCTCCTCGGCACTGAGGGTGATCACGTAGATCTTCCGCATCGCCGTTCCTCCTTGAGAGCATTGTAACCTCTCTCAAGCCGAAGATCGGCACCTAAACACATCACTTCTAGCTTGACGACGTACTAGGTCCAGCGTGGCGAGGGCAGCTTCGTAGGGATTGCCAGCATTGAGGAAGGTCTGGCGGACGCTGCCAAGGAGCTGGCGGGCGCGCTCGTGCTCGCCCGGGCCGGCGACCACTCGGCCTCCACTCAAGGCAGCCGGAGGTAATTCAGCGTGCGCTCGCGTCGCCAGCGGAACATTGTTGACAAATTCATGAATCTCTCGTATACTTCTATCGCAATGCGATAGCTCGGCAGGGCTCGTAGGCCTCAGTGCCGAAGGTTTACTTCACATCTGTATTTAGGAGAAACTGTAATGCGCAACCGCTTGACTTACCTCCTCGTATCGACAGCCTTCCTGCTGCTTTTTTCCCACGGTGTCGCCAAGGCCGACTGCTACACACAGTGCGACGCGGACTACGCCAGTTGTAATCACAATTGTCCCCAGTGCCCTTGCTATGAGATCTACGAAGCCTGTTTTGACGGCTGCCAATACGCGGATACTGACTTCGATGGGGTCACCGATCCCAACGACAACTGCCCTGAAACTTCCAACTCCAACCAGGCCAACTGCGACGGCGACGGCGTCGGCGACGTGTGCGACAGCTCCAACGCCAACTATCAGGCCATCACCGCGGAAGAGACCTGCATGACCGACAAGGACCAGCACTCGCTCGGCTATTTCACCTTCGAGCACCATGTCGAGTGGCTGGAGCGCGACATGAGCTCCTGCGGCGCTACGGATCGGTGGCGGAGCCGAATTCGTGAAGACAACTCATGCGTCGCCATCAGCGATTACGATTGTTGCATCGGGCTGGACGATTCCATCGAGGAAGTGGGCGACAGCCCGGCCTTCTGGTGCCATCAGGACAATCGGAACGAGAACAACTGTCACTAGCGTCAAAGAGTAGAGGGCAGCGGCTGGACGTCGCTGCCCTCCCTTTACGTGGGGACGGCAACTGCCTGCTCAGCACAATCCCGTGCGGCAGCCTTGGCCGGTGGACACGTCGAGAAGCTCCTCGGCGAGAACCGAGTCAACTAGGCCAGGAGGCGCGCTGCCCCCCTCTCAGCTCAGGGGCGCCTCCCGACGCGCACGGGTGAGCGAAGCGGCGACTTCGCGGGCTAGCTCGGCGGTGGCGGTTTCGCGGCGTGCCGCGTCCTGGAAGAGGAGGAGGGCCGCCATGGGCTCGCGTGCGACTTCCAGGTCGCGGAAGACCGTCACCATCTCGTCGGCGAGCTCGCGGACTTCCGCGGTCTTCCCCTCCTGCAGGTGAGAGATCGACAGGTCGAGGCCCACGAGCGCAGCGTCGAAGGCGTTGCCTTCTTCGACAAATGTCTGGCGAACCTGGGTCAGAAGCCGCCGAGCCCGGTCGTGATCTCCAAGGCCGGCGGCTACCCTCCCCTCCACCCAATCCAGGCGGACCCGGTCTTGCGCGCTCCCGTGGGTCGCGGCCAGCTCCCTCAGCTCGGGCAGGAGCGCCGCCGCCTCCCTCTTGCCGTCGTTGACGGCGGAAAGGGACGGACGTAACCTTTCTCCGTGCAGCAGAGAGAGCGGAACACCCAAGACGCTCGCTACCGCGAGGTCGCCCCGTTGCTGCTGCGGCTCTTCCTCGCGTTCGTCCTCATCTACGGCACCCAGGATAACGTGTTCAGCGGCGCGCGGATGCTCGAGTTCCGGGACTTTCTGGCGAAGAACGGCTTCCCCTACCCGCTTGCCTCAGCCTACCTGTCGGCGTATGCGCAGTTCGTCACCGGCCTGCTCCTGGCCGCCGGGCTTTTCACGCGGGCTGCCGCCGCCGTGGTCGCCATCCATTTCGTGGTCGCGCTGCTCATGGTTCATGTGGGCCTGCCGTTCAGCGCCAACATCTCGCCGCTCGCGATGCTGGTCGGCGGCCTCTTCTTCGTGATCTACGGCGCGCCTCGCTATTCCCTGGATGCGCTGCGGTCGCGCCGATCCGGGTAACCCGGATTTCCTCGTCCTACTCGCACATATCCGGAAAAAGCGTGTATGATATGGGGCGTTGGCATAAACGCCCGTCATTTTCCGGAGGAGACGTATGAGACCGAAGACTTCGCGCAGGTTGTTGGTTGCCGCATCCCTCACCCTCTTCGCTCTCCCTGTGTTCGCCGGGCTTGCCCCCAAGGGGACCGAGCTCCGCGTCAACAGCAGGACCGATTTCAAGCAGCGTAATCCCGCGACCGCCTTCTCCGCGAGCGGCAGCGCCCTGGTGGTCTGGGAGAATGACCAGAAGGGTCTGCGCGCTCTCTTCTACGGCAAGAACGGCCAGCCCGCCGGGGCCGAGCTCACCCTGATCGAGAACAGCTCGACCCCGGGTTCGGAGCGGATCGTGAACCGCCGCGAGCCCGCGATTGCCTTCCTTTCCGAGAACACCATCGGCGTGGCCTGGACCGAAGAGACGGCCAACCTGCGGGTCGTGCCGTTCCTCGAGCAGCGCGACATCCTCGATCGGGACATCTACTTCCAGCGCTTCAACGGGGCTGGCGTTCCGGTCGGCGAGCGCATCCGTGTCAATACCGCCACGGCCGGGTTCCAGAGCCATCCGCGGTTGATCACCCGCGGCGGCGGCGTCCTGGTGGTCTGGGAGGATGCCGACGGCGGCATCTACGGCCGCTGGCTCGGCGGGTCCGGCGGTGAGCAGTTCAAGATCAACGAGGCGGCTGGCACGGGTGTGGCCATTGCCGCCAGTACCGCCGGCAACAACCGGTACATCGCGGTCTGGGAGGGACAGGACGAGAGCGAGACCGGTGTGTTCGCGCGCGTGTTCGACAACGCCGGCAAGGCGGTCGGCTCCGAGTTCCGCGTCAACACCGACACGGCCGGCCGTCAGCGCCGCCCGGCCGTGGCCGCCGACGCCTCCGGCAACTTCATGGTGGTCTGGCAGACCGATCTGGCGAAGACCGAGTCCCACCTCTTCGCGCAGCTCCTGGGCTCCGGCGGCAACCGGATCGGCGGCCAGCGCGCGCTCAATGCCGGCGCGGAGTCGGGCATGGTCCAGATGGCTCCGGCCGTCGTTGCCTCCGCCCCCGACCGGTTCCTGGTGACCTGGCTGGCCTGGCCGAACAACCGCGCCGGCCTGGAGATCGCAGGCCGTGAGTTCGATGCCGCAGGCGCCGCGCAGGGCGCCGCGTTCTGGGTCAGCGAGAACCGGATCGAGAGGAACTTCCGCCGGACTTCGGTCAGCACCGACGGCAAGGGCGGCTTCCTCGTGACCTGGGAAACGGTCATCGGCCGCAGCCAGCACATCGGCGCCCGCCGCCTGCTGCAGTGAGCTGAGCCTCCCCCCGCGGCGGCCCTCCGGACGGGCC
>DASUNJ010000752.1:0-7324 GCA_036277235.1 Thermoanaerobaculia bacterium
TCTCCTACGCCCAGGAGGAGTCCGACCCGGCCACGGTGGGGGAACAGGAGCCGACCCGCTGGAAGGAGGTGGCGCAGGTCAAGGCGATCCTCGACCCCGGCACGCCGCTGGACAACGAGCAGATCGCGCTGGTCCGGCTGCAGATCTCCTCCGGCGGCACGATCACCCAGAGTGACATGAGCGTCCGCACCCCGGTCGGAGCCCGGCTGCACCCGGAGGCGACGATCGAGCGCCTGCGGCTGTCGCGGCGGGGGGTTGCCGAAAGCCAGTGGCCCGTGCTGAGCTCGGGCGCCGCAAGCCGGGCCGATCTGGAGGGCAGCCTCTCCGTCACGGGCAACATCGACGTCACGGGAACCGTGGACGGGAGGGACATTTCGGCGGATGCCACCCTCAATGCCACTCACCGGGGCCGCACGGACAACCCGCACAACGTGACCGCGCTGCAGGTGGGAGCGATCGCGAGCATCGCCAACGTCTCGAACCCGGGCGGGAACATCGCGATCACCGGCGCCGGCGGCATCTCGGTGAACGGCGACGACGCCGCCAACGCCATCAGCATCACCGGCGTATCCCCGGCGTCGATCGACGGCGTTTCCAACCCGGGCGGCAACATCGACTTCCTGGGCTCGGGCGGCATCTCCATCTCGCCCGACAACGGTTTCAACAAGCGGATCACCTTCTCGACGAGCCCTTCCGCGATCGGGGCCCTGCCGGTCGGCGACTACTTGCGGCGTTACATTACATGGGGCAGCTTTGCGGCGGCCGAGACGACGAAGCCGATCCCCTCTGGGTTCCTGCCCAAAGTCATTTTCGTGAGCTGGTCTCTCTATGGAGATTTTTCCGGCCGCAGCGCCAGCGCCGATTCCACGGCGCTCGCGGTTGTCCACAACACGTCCAGCTGGTCCGTCTCGGGTTGCTGGCACTATAGAGTGCGGCTCAGCGGTGCGCCTTATTGGACTTCCAGGAGCGTCGGGGCAGTGGCTCCCCTGGTCTGGCTGGACTTCAACAACCAATCCGTTTCACCGAATCTGCGAACCGAATTGCAGGTGCATCTCGACTCGGTCAGCAACTCGGGCTTCGTCCTCAGACAAACCAGGTTTTCCTCCGGTATTACCGTCGATCTCAGGTTCCAACTCGTGGCCCTGGGCTGACAGGAGAATGACATGTGGCTGATCTATCGGAAATCCGACAAGGAGATCATGGGGTCGACCGTCGCCGGCGACGTCAAGATCGCCAAGGAAGAGGCGCTCAAGCAGGTGGTCGACGGACTGGTCGGACAGCCTGACATCAGCGAGTTCGACGCCATCGAGCTCAGCGATGGTGCGGCACAGGAAGCTTTTCGCCGGCCGTTGATCGGGGGACAGACCCGGTTGGTCGATCGCGGGGACGGGACGCTGACGGTGGGGGACAGCTCCGCGGAAACAGCCGAGATCCTGGTCACCACCAATGCCCAGGACTTCCACCCCGTGGACGGCGTTCCCCTTCTCCCTGGCGACGGCGAATCGTTCCTCGTCGTCACCCTGGAGAAGGTCAGGGAGAGCGACGACGCTTCGCGGATCAGCGCCGGCGGCGAAGAAAAAGAACAGGAGGACGTGATCTGGCTGCGGCCGAGCCATGGCTCCATCCGCGAGGACACCGATGAAAGATCGGTGGAGATCCGCTCCATCCGGCTCGAGGGCGGCACGGCCAGGTTCCGCTTCTATTCGGACCCGGCCAAGCGGCTGGCCAGCGTGCAGATGCTCTCGGCCAACCCGAACCTGCAGCTCGACAGCCTGCAGGTCGAGTTCATCTAGGGAGCCGACCGGTGCCGGCCGTCCGCAACGTCTTCGCCGTCCTGGTCCACGAGCGCCCCGACTGCGTCGTGGACCTGGTGCGCAACCTGCGCCATCTCGATCCGGGATCGCAGGTGCTGCTCTACAACGGCGGCAGGAAGAAGCTGCTGGACGGCATCGATCTTCACGGCGCGGTGGTCCATCCCAGCCCGCGGCGCATGGAATGGGGCAAGCTCCACGGCTTCGCGCTCGACTGCATGCGCTTCGCTCTGGATCATCTGCCCTTCGATACGTTGACCATCGTCGACTCCGACCAGCTCGCCGTGCGCGCCGGCTATTCGGAGCACCTGGGCAGCTTTCTGGAGGGTCATCCCCGCGCCGGGCTGCTCGGCAACGCGCCCTTCCGGCAGCCGCCCGACGGCAAGATCGGACCCGCCGCCGCCGCCTACCGCGAGATCGCCCTCTGGCGTCCCTGGGCGCGGCAGCTCCCGGGCGGAGAGGAAAAGCTTTTCCACTGGACGTTCTGGCCCTCGACCGTCTTCACCGCGGACGCCGCCCGCGACCTCGTCCGCCTGTTCGACGAGGATGCCGGGCTCCAGGACATCCTCCGGCAGAGCCGCATCTGGGCGACCGAGGAAATCATCCTGCCCACGCTCGTGGCGCTCCTCGGCTATGAAGTCACTGCCAACCCGTGCAGCTACGACTACGTCCAGTTCCGCAAGGACTTCACCCGCGGCGAGATCGACGAGGCGCTGGCGCGTCCGGATGTCTTCTGGCTCCACCCGGTCCCGCGCCGCTTCGACAACGCGCTGCGCGAGCAGCTCCGGGAGCACTTCCTGGCAACCCAGCCCATCCTGGAACGGATGCGGCAGATCCCCGGCTGGTTCGAGGACGAGGAGGCCGAGCTCCTCCTCTCCGCGTCCGCGCGCGCCCTCGCCGATCTTCCCGAGCCGCACACGGTGGTCGAGGTCGGCAGCTACTGCGGCCGCTCGACCGTGGTGCTCGGGAGCGCGGTCAAGACCCTGAGGCCGTCCGGGCGGGTCATTGCCATCGATCCGCACCAGGGGCAGGTCGGAGCGGTCGGCCAGGGGCTCCAGTCCGGCGCCCCGACCTTCGAGAAGCTCCGCGCGAACCTCGATGAGAACGGGCTCGCCGATCACGTCGAGATCGTCCGCAAATGCTCCTTCGAGGTGGACTGGAAGGGACCGATCAGTTTTCTGCTGATCGACGGCCTCCACGATTACGACAACGTCGCCCGCGACTTCCTCCACTTCGAGGGCTCGGTGGTGACCGGCGGCTACGTGGCCTTCCACGACTACGCCGAGTACTACCCTGGAGTGCGATCCTTCGTGGGTGAGCTGCTGGCGTCCGGCCGGTACCAGAAGGTCAACCAGGCGAAGAGCCTCGTGGTGGTCCGCAAGCTGGCGGCGGCTCCGCTCGTCTCGTGCATCATGCCGACCCGCGGCCGGCGCGAATTCGTGCCGCAGGCCATCCGCCAGTTCCTGCGCCAGGATTGGCCCAACGCCGAGCTGATCGTGGTCGACGACGGTATCGACGGGGTGGACAGGGTGGCCGACCTGATCCCGGAAGACCCGCGCATCCGCTACATCGCGATCGACGGGCGGCGCACGGTCGGGGCCAAGCGCAACCTGGCCTGCGAGGCCGCGCGCGGCGAGATCATCCTCCACTGGGACGATGACGACTGGATGGCGGACTGGCGGATCCGCTACCAGGTGGAGCAGCTCCTCGCGGCCAAGGCCGACCTCTGCGGCCTGCCCAGGATCTACTTCCACGAGCCCGCGGCCGGCAAGACCTGGGAGTTCACCTCTCCGGCGCGCGACAAGAAGTGGATCGCCGGCGCGACCTTCTGCTATCGCAAGGACCTCTGGCGCGCCGGCCCCTTCGAGGACGTGGACGTCGGAGAGGACATGCGCTTCCTGTGGAGCGACCGCCGCAAGAAGGTGGCGCAACTCGGCGATCCCAGCTTCTACGTCGCCCGGCTCCATCCGGGCAACACCTCGTCGAAGCGCGACTCCAGCCGCGCCTGGCGGCCGGTATCCGACCGCGTTCTCGCCCGGCTTCTGGATGGCATCGAAAGCGTCGAGCCGAAGCGGGCTCCGCTGGCTCAGCTGGCTCAGATTGCCGCGTCCTCTTCCGCGCCCCTTGTCTCCTGCATCATGCCGACGCGCGACCGCCGTGAGCTCGCGCTCCAGTCGATCCAGTACTTCCTGCGGCAGGACTGGCCCGAGAGGGAGCTGGTGATCGTCGACGACGGCGCCGAGCCGCTCCCCGTCCCCGAGGACGGGCGCATCCGCTACCTCCGCGTGCCCGGCCCAGTCTCCCTCGGCCACAAGCGCAACCTCGCCGTGGAGCAGAGCCGGGGGGAGATCATCGTCCACTGGGACGACGACGACTGGTACGCCCCGGACCGGATCCGCCACCAGGTCCAGCCCCTGCTCGCGGGCGAGGCGGATGTTGCCGGGCTGACCGCGGAGCACTTCTACAGTCTGCGCGGAGGCACCTTCTGGAGCTGCACGCCGCAGCTCCATGCCCGCATGTTCTTCGCCGACGTCCACGGCCGGTCGATCGCCTACGCGCGGAGGGTCTGGGGCCGGCAGGCGCGCTATCCGGACCTCTCGTTGTCCGAGGACGCCCGCTTCCTCCAGGCAGCTCTCCGCCGTGGCAGCCGGCTCGCCCGCAGGCCGAATCCGGACAAGTTCGTCTACGTCCGGCACGGCGCCAACACCTGGCAGTTCGAGTGCGGAGAGTTCCTGCTGCCCTCGGCCTGGAAGGCGCGCGAGGTCCCGGCTTTCCTCCCGGCGGGGGATCTCGCCTTCTACCGCGCCCTCGCCGAGGGTCTAGGAGAGCAGCGGCCAGACTACCGCGGCCAGAAATGGACGGTGGAAGAGGATGGGGAGAGGCAGCGCGAGCCAGAAGAGGGTCCAGGCGCGGCCGAGCCAGGCGTGCCGGGAGATGGGATGGCCGGCGCGCTCCAAGCCCTGCTCCGCCAGCCGGAGGAGCCCGTGCAGGGCGAAGTAGGCCAGCGGCAGGCCGTACCCGCGGTTCACTGGCAGGCTGATGGCGATCTCGTGCAGGAGGCCCGAGGCTAGAAACGCAGCCGCCATCGCGGCAGGCCGGCCCACCCAGGGCTGGAGGGGCCGATAGATGCCGAGCGCCGTCATCTCCGAGAAGGCGAGGTTCCAGCGCCGTCCCCAGAATTCCGTGAGGCTGCGCGAGCGGAGAGGCGCCCGGAAGAGCGCGTCGCAACGCGCGCCGAGCAACCGCCAGGCGCCGGCCAGGATGTTGAAGATCCCGAAGTGAAGGATGAGGCTCAGCGCCGGCAGCGCCAGCGCCGTCGCGAGAATCGCATGGCCTTCTGCCCACGCGAGCCGGGCTGCAAGGAAGAGGAGCGCCCCCGCGGCAAGACGGATGGCGCCGCTCGCCATCAGCCGGAGACCCCCGGGCAGCGAACGGGTCCACAGGCCCGCGAAGAGGCTGGGACGCATTCCCGGCCAGGCCGCGGCGAAGGCGAGCCAGCGCAGGGGCGAGAGCGTCACCCCCGAGGCGATGCGCTCCTCCACGCTGACGACCGCTTTCAAGGCATAGAGAACGGCGCCCGCGATCCCGAGCATGCGGAGCCCCGCCGGCTCCCCCGCCGTCAGGCGTTCGACTCCAATCAAGGCCAGAATGACCAGGGACCATGCTGCCAGTCGGGCCAGCCTCGGCGAAGCGATGCGGCTGATGGCGAAGCCGAGCGCGAGAGTGAGAACCAGGAGGGCTGCGCCGGTCCACGCCACGCGGGGGTCCGACGGCAGGTAGGCGTTCATCTCATCCCGGACCCGCTCGGAGATGGCCCACGAATGCGGCCCCATAGATCAGGACGAGGGCGGCGAAGAGAGTGACCAGGGCGACCTCGGCCGCCACGAAGACAGCTCCTTTCGGCGCTTGGCTGCGATCGATCCAGGTGAACTGCAGGACGAGCCGCGTTCCCCAATACACGGCGATGAACCCGCAGACCGCGGTGGCCAGCGGAGTGCGGTCGAGCAGCCAGTCGGGAGCGAGCAGGGAGAGGAGCCCGAAGCAGATGTGGAAGCCCAGGATGTAGCCGGCATAGGTCCAGAAGATCTGGCGCGTGAGAGGCCGCAGCTTCGCGGTGTCCTCGCGCCATCCGAGCATGCCGGGGATCGCGAGACTGCCGACAGCCAAGGCGAGCTGCCCCAGTCCCGCCGCCATGAGAAGGAGGCGGATCGTCATGCGCTCAGGAACAACCCCTGGAGCGTGCCCTGGATCTGCATGGCTGCCTCATAGGGGTCCGGCGCGTTGCGGATGGGGCGGCCGACCACGATGTAGTCGGCGCCGTTGCGGATCGCCTCCTCGACCGTGACCACCCGCTTCTGGTCGTCCGCCGGCCGGTTCTCGACCGGGCGGATGCCCGGGGTCACGATGATCAGCTTCTCACCGAATTCATCCTTGAGGGCCCTCGCTTCCTGGCCGGAGGAGACCACGCCGTCGCAGCCGATCTCCAGGGCGCGGCGGGCGCGGGAGAGGACCAGGCGGTGGACGTCCACCTCGAAGCCGAGGTCCTTCAAGTCGCCCTGATCGAGGCTGGTCAGCACCGTCACCGCCAGGATTTGCAGGTCGCCCTTCTCCCGGCAGGCAGCCTCCAGGATGCCGTCGTTGCCGTGGACGGTCGTGAACGTGATGCGGCGAGTCCGGAGCTGGCGGACGGCCGAGGCCACCGTCTCGGGCACGTCGAAGAGCTTGAGGTCCGCGAAGACCTTCTTGCCCTGGTCCGCCAGCCAGTCGATCAGCTCGAAGTAGCCGCCGGACGCGAACAGCTCCAGGCCGACCTTGTAGAACTGCACCGAGTCGCGAAGGCTCTCGACCAGGCGCCGCGCCTCCTCGGCGCTAGGCACGTCGAGGGCGAAGATCAGGCGCTCTTCGGGAGGGATCTCCTTGGTCGAGATCCGGATGGGGTCTCCGGCTTCCGGCTCCTTCGGGATATCTGGTCCGGCCATGCCCCGAAGGCTAGCACAGGGCGGTCGCGGGCCCGTCCGCGGGATTTTTGAGCCGTCGAGACTCTTTTTTAGCGGTCCAGACCAACTCTGAACGCCTAAAAATTCTCCGCGGCCCGTCAAAGTTAGTTTGACGCGTCCAGAGTAACTTTTAGGCGTCGCGCGCTTTTCTGAGCCGTCAAAGGTTTTGCTGAGCCGTCCAGAGCAATTCTGAGCGCTAAAAGTTTCGTTGAGCGATCCGGAGAAAGTTTGAGCGCTCCAGAGTAACTCTGAACGCCTAAAAATTTCGTTTAGCCGTCCAGAGAGACTTTTACGGGCAGCGATAGTGCGCTGGCGGCATCCCGCCGCCCCCACAGAGCTAGTACGACGTGCCCGAAGTTCGTTCCGGGTTCGGTGCGACCCTGTTTTTCCTGGGAGTTTTTCATGCAGCTGCGCTGCACCCGAAGATCGATGAAAATAGTCGTGGATAGGTGCCGGCGTGAGACCGGAGCGCACTGGTGCCTCTGAGCCCGCCTGGGAGTTTGGTCGAGGGTGGTC
>DASUNJ010000753.1:0-6711 GCA_036277235.1 Thermoanaerobaculia bacterium
CTCTCCCTGGCCCTCTCCCCCGTCCCGGGGGAGAGGGGAATCAGATCCGGAGCTTGCGGGCGATCAGGGTGGTATCCCCATCCTGGAAGGTGACCGCGGACGGCGGACGGGCCTTCAGCAGCGGGTCCCCCGCGGGAGGCAGCCCGGGGGACATGTCGTACACGTACCAGTCCAGGGGCTGGGCCGCGCCGAGGACGACCTCCATCTCGACCCCCTCCGGCCGCATCGTCAGCATGGCGATCTCGGTCCAGCCCTCCATTCCCGGGCCCGAGCTCCGCAACGGGACCTCCTGGCCCTCCACCCGCGCTGATTCCAGCTTCGCCTCGGGCGGGAGCAGGATGGCCGCATTCGGCGCCTGCCGGTTGGAGGTCAGGAGCAGGCGGAGCCGCCGCTTGCCCCCGGCGGCCGAATCCTCCAGCACCGACACCTGCGGCGCGGGCAGCTCCAGGCGCGGCGCTGGCGCCTGGAAGGCGCGGTAGTTCGGCGGCCCCCAGGGATAGGCCGTCTCGTACTTCTCTCCGAGCTTCGCCGCCTCCCGCAATGCCGACGGCAGCGGACGGTTGCCGCGCACCAGCCAGCGCGCCTCGGTGGAGCCCGCTTCCTGGTAATGCTGGATCGACACCGACTGCGGCGTCTCCTCGCTGTAGGGGGCCGTCGCGAATGCCACGCCCGCGCTGACCAGCGCCAGGACGAAGGCGGCGGCCGGCAGCAGCCGGCGGCCCAGGCGGCCGGAATCCGGCACCAGGGGCGCCAGCGACGTGAACAGCGCCGCGGCGAGCACGCCGATCACGACCAGCGCCGGCTTGCCGAGCCCGTCGTAGAGCGGCAGCAGGATCGGCATCCAGAGCAGGGCCGCGACCACAGCCGGAATCAGGGAAGCCGCCGCTTTGCCGGGGAAGACCAGGCCAGCGATTCCGGCGATCAGGGCAGGTACCAGGAACAGATAGGAGATCCCGGGCGCGAGCACCGCCAGCGCCAACCCCAGAACCGACCAGCCGATCCAGACCCCGGACCACAGCCCCGCGGAACCCGACCGGCGGGAGACCGCAGCGGCCAGCGCCACCACCACGGCGAGCGCCAGCAGCCAGAAGGCCGCGATCTCGGGCTGCGGCCCATCCACCCAGAGCCCGGGCGTGGCACCCTGTATCGCCATGGAGAGACCCACGGCAAGCAGTGCCGTCACCACCACCGCGCCGAGGAATCCGAGCAGGCCGAAGAGCACCCCCCGCCCTCCCCGAGGCTCTCCGTCACGGCGGCGCAAAGACGCCAATAACGCCAAGACCACCAGGACCAGGGCGAGGATGGCGATGGCGAGCGTCCAGCCCTTGGGCCAGCGCACCACGCCGAAGCCGAGGACGTCGAAGAACACCGCGTCCGACCCCGAGGCCAGGGACTGGCTCCCCGTGGACAGCGCGCGCATCGCGGCCAGCGCGTTGTCCCCGTGATGCTGCAGGCTGGCGGGCGACAGGTTGTCGACCGTGTCCTCGGAGGTGTGGTAATGCGCCGGCGAGCGGATGAAGGCGAAGTTCAGCCCATGGTACCGCCGGTCCTTGTGGTTCTTGAACACGGTCAAGTCCGTGTCGTTGGGCAGGGTTTCGTAGATCGTGACATAGAGCGAGCTGGTGATCGGACGCGGCGCGGCGCCGGCATAGCGCCCGACCAGCAGGGCGTCGTCGCCGATGGTCTCGAACATCAGGCTCGGGCCGGAAGTGCCGCGGGCCTCCAGGTTGACCACGGCCTCGACCTCCGCGGCCCACGGATGCCTATTGACGAAGAGCTCGGCGCCGAGCAGCCCGATCTCCTCGCCGTCGGTGATCAGCAGGATCACGGGGCGTTCCGGCGGCGGGCCGGCCTTCAGGGCGCGGGCGGTCTCCAGGACGGTGGCCACGCCCGACAGATCGTCCCCGACGCCCGGCCCTGCCTGCACCGAGTCGTAGTGCGCCATGAGGAGCACGGCCCGGCCCTGCGACGGCCCCCCCTGGCGGGCGACCACGTTGTGCAGGCGGGCGCAGTTGCCCCGCGGGGTGCAGACCACCCCCTCCTGGAGCGTGGGCTCGTAGCCCAGGCGCCGCAGCTCGGCCACGATCGTCTCGCGGATGCGATCGTTGGCCGGGCTCCCCGAGGGGTGTGGGCTGCCATCCCCGGCCAGGCTCCGAAGGAGCTCGACGGCCCGCGCTCCGGAGAACTCCGCGGCCGGCGTGTCCGTCCCCCGGGGAGCGGGCGGCTCGAGCCGCGCCAGGACCGCCAGCAGCGCCAGCGCGAACAGCACCAGCCCCAAGACCAGGCCCCACGAACCTCTCTCCTCCCTCACCGGCTCCGCGCTCATCGCCATGACCGTCTCCTCTCGACAGGACAGAAAGTCTGTGGATTCTAGCCCAGACGCCGCCGGACCGGCGAAACCGTTGACGCCGCAGCGTCTCCTCCTCTACTCTCGCTGCAACATGTCGATGGGTCAGGACGAAGTCCTCTTCGGGCGCATTGCGCTCCATTACAAGCTCGTGTCTCAGGACCAGCTCGCCGAGGCGAGCTCGGCCTGGGGCCAGGAGGGAGGGCTGCGCGGCCTGGGCGAGATCCTGGTCGAGCGCGGCGTGCTCAACCTGCGCCAGCTCGAGCAGCTCCGCGCCGTCCAGCGCGACTATCTGGCCAAGGAGCTCGCCAAGCAGAAGACGCCGCAGCAGGGCCCGGCGGCGGCCTCCCCCGCTCCTGCACCGCCTCCCGTGACGCCTCCCGCGCCGATTGCTCCCGTGCCGGCTGCTCCCGCGCCGCAGGCCGGCTGGCAGGAGTCCTCGCGCCGCCTCGACGCCCTCCTCACCTATGCGGTGGGCCAGCAGGCGAGCGACCTTCACCTGCACTGCGGCGCGCCGATCAAGCTGCGGCGCAACGGCGCGCTCTTCGAACCGGAGTCCCAGCCCCTGGCGCCGGAAGTGGCCGAATCCCTGATCCGCGAGATCATGACGCCCGAGCAGCAACGCGAGCTGGACGAGCACGGGCAGATCGACTTCGCCTACACGATCTCCGGCGTCGGCCGCTTCCGCGCCAACGCCTACCGCCAGCAGCGCGGCCTCGACGCCGTGTTCCGGGCCATCCCGCCGAACCCGCCGACCCTGGAAGAGCTCGGCCTTCCCTCGACGCTCGCGCGCTTCGCCAACTTCCACCAGGGGATGGTGCTCCTCACCGGACCGGCCGGCTGCGGCAAGTCCTCGACGCTGGCCGCCATGGTCAACATCATCAACCGGGAGCGGCAGGACCACATCATCACCATCGAAGACCCGATCGAGTACATCCACCGCTCGCAAAAGTGCGTGGTCAACCAGCGCCAGGTCCTGCGCCATACGGATTCCTTCGCCCGCGCCCTGCGCGCCGCCCTGCGCGAAGACCCCGACGTCATCGCCATCGGCGAGCTGCGCGACCTGGAGACGATCTCGCTCGCCTTGACCGCGGCCGAGACCGGCCACCTCGTGCTCGCCACCCTGCACACGAACAACGCCATCCGCACCATCAACCGCATCCTAGGCGTGTTCCCGCCGTCGCAGCAGGAACAGATCCGCACCATGGTCTCCGAGTCGCTGCGCGCCGTCATCTCGCAGCGGCTGGTGGTCAAGGCGGACGGCAGCGGCCGGGTGCCGGCGCTCGAAGTGCTGGTCTGCAACAAGGCCGTGGGCAACCTGATCCGGGACAACAAAACCTTTCAAATCAAGTCGGTGCTGCAGACCGGCAGCTCGCAGGGCATGTGCCTGCTCGACGCCTCGCTGGCCGACCTCGTCAAGAACAAGGTCATCACCCGCGAAGAGGCCATGCGCAACGCCGAAGACCCGGCGAAGCTCGCCAATTAAGAAGAGTCCATCATGGCGCCGCGCATCCACGAGCTCTTCCAGTACCTGAGGGACAACAAGGGATCGGACCTCCACCTGGCCGCGAACCTGGAGCCGCGCACCCGCGTCCACGGCGCGCTGGAGCCGGTGGCGGGCTGGCCGGTGCTCTCCCACGACGACCTCTGCGCCCTCCTGCGCGAGATCACGACCGAGGAGCAGTGGACCGAGTACGACGGCTGCGGCGACCTCGATTTCGCCTACGGCTTCGAAGGGGTGGCGCGCTTCCGCGCCAACTTCCTGCGGCAGGAGAACGGCGCCGGCGCGGTCTTCCGCATCATCCCGGAAGACATCGTCCCGCTGGAAAAGCTGAACCTGCCCAAGGCCATCGAGAGCCTGGCCCATTCGCAGCAGGGGCTCGTGCTGGTGACCGGTCCCACGGGCTCGGGCAAGTCCACGACGCTCGCCGCGATCATCGACAAGATCAACACCACCTACGCCAAGCACATCGTGACGATCGAAGACCCGGTCGAGTTCGTGCACAAGAACAAGAAGTCGGTCTTCTCGCAGCGCGAGGTGGGGGTCGATACGGAAAGCTTCGGAGCGGCGCTGCGGGCCGCGATCCGGCAGGACGCGGACGTCATCCTGGTGGGCGAGATGCGCGACCTGGAGACGATCTCACTAGCGATCACCGCGGCCGAGATGGGCGCCCTGGTCTTCGGCACGCTGCACACGAACGGCGCGGCGAACACGATCGACCGTCTGATCGACGCCTTCCCGGCCGAAGAGCAGGCGCAGGTGCGCACGACGCTCGCCGAATCGGTCGCCGGCATCGTCTCGCAGCTCCTCCTGCGCACCGCGGACGGCCAGGGCCGCTGCGCGGTCAACGAGATCCTGCTCAAGACCCCAGGCCTGGCGAACGTGATCCGCGAGGGCAACACGCCGATGATCCAGACCATCATCCAGAGCGGCAAGGCGGCCGGCATGCAGATGATGGACGATGCCCTGATGGCCCTGATCGACCAGCAGCGGATCACCCCGCGGGAGGCCTACATGAAGGCCAGCAACAAGGCGAGGTTCGAGGACATGGTGGAGGAGGATTAGAGGTTAGAATCCAGGGTGACCTGGGAGGTACGACCGATGAATCTCACCCGAATCACCGTTTCTCCGAGCCAGATGGGGGGCGTCCCCTGCATCCGGGGGCTCCGGATTCCTGTCGCCACTGTAGTGGCCATGGTGGCTGACCGAATGACCGAGGAAGAGATCCTCCACGCCTATCCGGACCTCGAGTCCGACGACATTCGAGAAGCGCTCCTGTTCGCCTCCGAGGCAGTGCGCGAGCGCGAGCTCCCTCTCGTCCGGGCTTCGTGAAATTCCTCATCGACAACGCGCTGTCACCCCTGGTGGCCGAAGGGCTGCACAGGGGTGGCTTCGACGCCGTCCATGTGCGCGCCTACGGACTCCGAGCCGCCGAGGATCCTGTCGTCTTCGATCGAGCGCAAGAGGAAGGTCGCGTCCTCGTCTCGGCCGATACTGACTTCGGCACGCTCCTGGCGATCCGAAGGGCGAGCAAGCCATCCGTGATCCTCTTTCGCGGGGGCACGGAACGGCGGCCTGAGGAACAGATCGCTTTGCTGCTGGCCAACCTGCCGGCCCTCAAGGATGATCTTCTCCGGGGCTCGATCGTTATCTTCGAGACAACCCGGATCCGCATCCGTTCCCTTCCCCTAGCCGGAGGGAGTTGATGGTCAAGACCTACGGCCTGACTCACATCGCACTGGCCGTGAAAGATGCGGGGCGCTCCTCCCGCTTCTATCAAAAGGTTTTCGGGGCCGTTGAAACCTATCGCGGCGAGGGCTGGGCCCAGGTGGAGACGGTGGGGACTCATGACGTGATCGTCTTCACCGAAGAGGAGCACGCGGGCAAGGCTGGCGGCATCCAGCACTTCGGGTTCCGCCTCACCGATCCCGATGACATCGGCATTGCGGCCCAGGCGGTCGAGGAGGCCGGCGGCACGATCAAGAGCCGCGGCGAGTTCTGTCCCGGCGCGCCCTACCTTTTCTTCTCCGATCCGGACGGCTACGAGGTCGAGATCTGGTACGAGCCGGAGAGGGGCTGACTCAGCCGACCGCTGTGTACTCCGAAAAGATCCCGTTGGCCACGTACCGCCCCACCTGGGAGAAGCCGGCGGCTTCGAGGCCGTCCAGGATGACCTGCGGCGGCACGCACATCTCGATGGTGTCCCAGTAGTACTCCATCAGCTCCCGGGAGGCCTTTCCGCCGCGGCCGAGCCGCGCCATGAGCGGCACGAGCGTGCCGAGGTAGAGCTTGAGGAGCCGGAACGCCACCCGCGAGCTCGGAGGCGTGACCTCCAGAATCAGGAGACGCCCGCCCGGTTTGAGCACCCGGCGGTACTCGCGGAACGTGGCATGGAGGTCGGGTACGTGCCGCAGCGCATACCCCATGGAGAGGAAGTCGAACCGCCCGCTCACGAAAGGAAGAGCCTCGGCCACGCTGCGCACGCGGACGCGCACCCCTCGCCGTGCCGCCTGGCCGAGCATCCCGAGGCTCGGATCGAGCGCGGTGACTCTGCCGCCCGAGCCGACGATTCCCTGCGCCTGGGCCGCGACTACGCCGGTGCCCGAGCCGGCGTCGAGGGCGGACATCCCCGCTCCGAGCCCGGCCCGCAGAAGGGCCTGCTTGCGGTACCAGGCGCCGGAGCCGAAGCTCAATACCTGGTTGATCCAGTCATAGTCGGGAGCGGCCTCGTTGAACCAGGAGCCGACCCGCTCCCGGCGCTGCACCTCGTCGGCGTAGTACTGGGTCAGCAGCGGGTGCGGAGGGAGGGGTCTGGGTTCTGGGTTCATTGACAGCCTCACTCACGTCGCTCTCGCCGTCGAGG
>DASUNJ010000754.1:0-3081 GCA_036277235.1 Thermoanaerobaculia bacterium
CTCGGTGTAGCCGTAGTTCATCTCGAACTGCGAGGGCGCCACCTCCGGGTGGTCCTTCTCGTTGGCGAAGCCCATGGCCCGCTGCACCTCGGCGGCGGTGTCGATGAACTGCCGCAGGGCGTCGCCGGGCAGCGAGTGGTAATAGCCGCCCGTGGAGATGAACTCGAAGCGGCCGGTCTCGTGGTAGGTGCGCTCGGCGTCGCACCCGCGGAAGAGGAAGCCCTCGATCTCGTTGGCGGCGTGGGCGACCATGCCGTCCCTGGTGTACAGATTGTCGGTGTACCCCTTGAGCGCGGCCCGCATGTCGGCGCTGTACGGGCTGCCGTCGCGCTCGCGGACCTCGCCGAAGGCCAGCACCTTGCCGGGGCCGAAGATGTCCGACGGCAGCCAGTAGAAGGCCGGCCAGTCGACCGCCAGTCGCAGGTCCGACTCCTGCTGCCGCGAGAAGCCGCGGATCGACGAGCCGTCGAAGGTCAGATTGTCCGCCGCCTTGAGCAGGAATTTCTTGTCATAGTCCAGCATGTGCAGCCGGCCTTCGAGGTCGGTGAAACACAAGGTGACCGCCTTGATGCGCTTCTCGTCGTTGAGGTAGCGCATCCGCTGTTCGCGGACCACGTCGGCGGGCCGCCGGGCCAGCCGCTCCTCCTTGGCCTCGAGGTTCATTTCCTCCAACTGGTCGTAGGGGATCTCCAGAAAGTCGCGCAGCCCCGGATGCGAGGTGCGGGGCGCTGGCCGCGCCATCTCCTCCAGTTTCTCCGGGGTCATGGCGGCGAGCGCCTCGGCTCGGCTCGGCTCCGTTGGGTGCATGGCTTCCCTCCTTGAGTTGGCGCGCTGCTTTCTGGGCTAGATTCTACACGAACTAACCTAGCCGTCAACCTGGTTAGGCTAAATATACGCCCGACTAAGCTAATGGAGATCCTATCCCTACTGCGCTCCCCTGCGCCTCGGCTCCCCTCTGCCCCTCGAAGCCGTGGCCGATCCCCGCGCGGATGAATAGGATACGCACGGAGGGGAAATGGTCCGGCGAAAGCGCTTGCTCATCGTTTTGCTAGGTTTGAGCTTGCTGGCTTTGCCGATGATGGCTCGGGCCTACCGTGTAACCGGCTCTTCGGATGTTCCCTCCTTTCTCGATGGCGACCTCGTGCTGGTCAATCAGGCGGCTTACGCCTTCAGGTTGCCTTTCCGAGAAAGCCCCCTCCTTACTTGGGCCAGCCCGGTACGAGGCGATGTCGTCCTGTTTCGTCTTCCTGGGAGCGAGCGACCGGTCTTCAAGACGGTTATCGGGCTTCCCGGTGAACGGCTGGAGGTCCACGCCGGTCTCGTTACAATCGACGGCCGCGCGTTGCGCTACGGCAGGATCGCTCCGAGCGTGCCATCCCAAAAGAACACCGCGATCTTGCCCGGGAGCATCCTGGCACGAGAGCGGGGACACGACCTCGACCATCTTGTGGTCATATCTCCGGCAGACCGGCATTTCCACCCTGTCCAAATCCCGGAGGATCATTACTTCCTCCTTGGCTCGAACCGCGCGGTCAGCATCGATTCCCGACATTTCGGCCCAGCACCTCGGCACAGTATCAGGGGAAAGATCTACCTCAACCTTAGCGACCTCTGGCGGCGTGCGGAGCTGTAGGCTTCCTACTCACCGGGTAGCCAGGTCTACCCAGCAGATAGAGGGGTCTACCCGTGACGCGCCTGGTTCATCGGCCCGGATTTCATGGGGCAGGGAGCGCCTGACGCCTCCTCCTACCAGTGGAGCAAGAACACGGGCGCCATGGCTGCCAGTGCAGCACCAATTTGCAGGCCCAAGATGGGCACAGCCTTTCTTGGCGACTGGGGCAGCCACTTGATTGCGAAGAACACTACGATGGGAACCTGGACAGCCATGAGGAGCTGCCAGATGTGGGCAGCTGCACCTTCATCCGCCTGGGGTGCGGTCCCGTGCGAAGCGATGAACATCAGCACGGTGGCAAGGGCAGCAAAGGACATGGCCACGGGAAGGAAAGCGCTCGGGTGCCTCAGCATGGTGGTGTACTCCTTTTGCTGGTCAGGACGGCGTCTCCCTGCCAGCACTGTCTTCATGCCAACCATTCTCACCGCAGATTGTGGCGGTTTTGAGGCAACGGAGGGGCCCGGAGATGGCACCCTCGGCCGATCGGTCAGGCCGAGGTGCCTGTCTCCCCCTGCCACCTCACCGCACCAGGCTCCACGTCCTCCGCCCCCCTGGCTCGGCCGCGGTCTCCAGCGCCACTCCGACCGCGGCAAGGCTTTCTAGGAGCTTCTCCCCCTGATCCGGTTTAACGCCCTTGAACCGTTGCGAGACATCGCCGACGGTCGCCTCCCCCAGCTCGGCGAGGAGGTCGCGGACGACGACGACGCGGGCGGGCAGGTCTTTAGGCCATGCTAATCTCTTCTGTACCATTTGCGCCGAAGTGTCATCGCAAGCTCTCTGATAGCACTCGCCTGTACTTTCCTCCGCTCTACCACCTCCTGCATGATCTTCCATGAGCGCAGAATGTCCCCGTGGAGCCTCCAAGCTTCAAGCACCGGGTATAGATGCGAGAGTATCTGTCCTGATTCCACTACTCGCGCCTGCGAAGCGAGCACTTCCGCCAGATCGATGGACGCCAACACCAGATCAAACTCGAAGCTATGCTCGGCGTACAGCTCCACAAGCTCACGGAAGTAACCCTCAGCCTTGCGTAGATCTCCTTCTGTCCGCGCTATGTTAGCTTTCAGCTGCAACAGACGCCCAGCCCAGAACACATCTGTAAATCTATCGTACATGTAGCGGTAGGTTGCGAGGATCGCGGTTGCCTCTTCTGGGTCACCTAGCTCATTCGTCCAGAATGCGAGCAGGTGTCTTCCGACGAGATCCAGATGCGGATCCTTCTTCGGCTCAAGCAGAGAAATACCTTTCTCCGCCAGCTCTAGACCTAGAGTCGGATCAACAAATCCAATGAATGAGGACTGTTTCAACACGAGGCGTGCCTGTAGCTGGCGATCCCGAACAGTGCGGGCATACTTGATTCCCCGGTTCAAGATCTCCGTAGCATCCTCTAGATAACCGAGATCTGCCCT
>DASUNJ010000755.1:0-6471 GCA_036277235.1 Thermoanaerobaculia bacterium
GGAGCTGCGGCGACGGCAGGACCAGGCCGGGCTGCTTGCCCTGGCGCGCGGGGTCCTCGACGCCTACGTGCGCCTGCACGACCGGGGCGTGGTGCACGGCGACGTCCATCCGCGCAACGTCCTGGTCTCCGCGGCCGGCGAAGCCCGCCTGATCGACTTCGGCATCGCCCGCTGGGAGGCGAGCCCGGCCGGCATCCCCCGCCCGTGGCGGGGAGGCGTGGCCTTCTACTTCGAGCCCGAGTACGCGGTGCCGGTCCGCGCCGGCCAGATCCCGCCCGAAGCTTCGACTACCGCGGAGCAGTACGCGGTCGCAGCGCTCCTCTACTACCTCCTGACCGGAGCCCACTACCGCGACTTCTCCTTGGAGAAGGATAAGATGCTGCGCCAGATCGCGGAGGAGCCGCCGCTCCCCTTCGCGGAGCGCGGCGCGGCGCCGTGGCCCGAAGTCGAGGCCGTCCTGGCGCGCGCCCTCTCCAAAACCCCGGAGGAGCGCTTTTCCTCCATGGCCGCGTTCCTCGAAGCCTTCGCCGGAATCGAGCCCGCCGGGGCGGCAGCGCCGCGCAAGGGGAGCTCCGAGCCCGACGCCCTGGTCGCCCGCGTGCTCGACCGCTTGCGGCCGGACGGAGCGCTGTTCCGCGAGGGCTTCCCCGAAGCGCCGAAGCTGTCGCTCAACTATGGCGCGGCGGGCGTGGCGTGCGCCCTGTACCGCATCGCGATGGCGCGAGAGGATGCCGAGCTGCTCTCCCGGGCCGACCTGTGGGCGGTCAAAGCGGTGGCAGCGGGCACGCCGGACGAGGGCTTCTACAACCCGGGCAAACAGCTCGACCGCGAGAGCCTGGGGCGCGTCACCCCCTACCACACGCCGAGCGGGCCGCGGGCCGTGCAGGCACTGGTGGCCCATGCCCAGGGCGACCTCGGAGTCCAGCGCCGGGCCGTGGCCGGTTTTCTGGAAGCCGTGGCCCACCCGTGTCCCAACCCCGACCTCGCCCTGGGGCGCTCCGGCGTGCTGCTCGCGGCCTCGATGCTGCTCGACACCCTGCGCGCAGGGGAGGAGGAATCCGCCAAGCGCCTGCGGGAGCTGGGGGACGGCCTGGTGCGCGACCTCTGGAGCGAGATCGCCGAGCAGCCGCCGGTCGCCAGCGCCGCCCCCGCCGATAGCAGCTGGACCAACCTCGGGATGGCCCACGGCTGGGCCGGCTATCTCTATGCCACGCTGCGCTGGTGCCGGTCCGCCGGCTCGCCGCAGCCCCCGGGGCTGGAAGAGCGCCTGGCGGAGCTGGCGGGCTGCGGCCGGAGCTGGGGGAGGGGCCTGCGCTGGCCCTGGCGCGACAGCGGCGCGAGCCCGGGCTCGCACATGCCCGGCTGGTGCAACGGCAGCGCCGGCTTCGTCCACCTCTGGACCCTCGCGTCGCGGGAGCTGAACGATCCATCCTGGATGGCCTTCGCGGAAGGCGCAGCCTGGAATTCGTGGGAAGCCTCGGACCGCAACGCGAGCCTCTGCTGCGGCCTGGCCGGCCGCGCCTACGCGCTGCTCGACTTCTGGCGACATACCCGGGAGCAGATCTGGCTGGAGCGGGCGAAAGACCTCGCCGAGGCTGCGGCCGTGGAGATCGTCCGTTTCGCGGAAGCGGCCGACAGTCTCTACAAGGGAGAGCCCGGCGTGGCCGCGCTCATCGCCGACCTGGCAAAGCCGGAGATGGCGGCGCAGCCGTTTTTCGGCGACGAAGGGTGGGGCGTCTGACGGGCCTCCCAACCCGCAATCACCTATAATCACGGTGTCTCAAAAAAACGGGTAACCCCTCTGCCCCTGACTGGGGTCTCGGAGGCTCAGCGCATGAAGCGTGCTTCCCGGTCCTTGGGCGACTCTTCCGACCGTGAAGAGAACGTCGCCGCGCTTGGAGGTAACGCCGAAGCCGAGCGCCGTCAGCTCACCGTGATGTTTTGCGATCTTGTGGGTTCCACAAGCCTTTCTACAGAGCTCGACCCGGAAGATTTCCGGGAGGTCGTGCGCACCTATCAGCACGCCTCTGCCGAGGTGATCCAGGATCTCGGAGGTCATGTGGCGCAATTCCTGGGGGACGGGCTGCTCGTCTATTTCGGTTTCCCAGTGGCCTACGAGGACAGCGCGGACCGGGCGGTGCGCAGTGGCTTGGGAGTTCTCGCCGCGATAGAAAGGTTGAACGCCGGCCTGCGATGGCCTCGCCAGCTCCGCGTTGAGATCCGTATCGGCGCGCACACCGGGCCCGTGGTGATCGGTGAGATCGGGACCGCTGGCCGTTATGAACGGCTGGCGCTTGGCGAGACGCCGAACGTCGCCGCTCGCATCCAGGGTCTGGCGGAGCCGGGCACACTGGTGCTGAGCGCTGCGACACATCAGTTGGTCCAGGGCCGTTTTCGGTGCCAGGATCTTGGTCCGCACCGCGCCAAGGGGATCGAGGCTCCGATCCGCATCTTCCGGGTTCTCGCCCCGGAGGAGCCCTACCGCCAGCCACGCGCCGCGGCCGATGTGCGGTCGCTTCCCCTCATCGGGCGTGAGCAGGAATCAGACCTGCTCCTGCGTTGCTGGGAGCGGGCCCGGGAAGGTCACGGTCTGGCGGTGCTCCTGAGCGGCGAGGCCGGCATGGGAAAATCGCGTCTGGTCGAGGCATTGCACCAGCATGCCATCGAGAGCCCGGAGGTGCGGTGGAGCGAGGTCCGCTGTTCGTCGCTGCACCGGCAGGTCGCTCTCCATCCTCTGATCGATCACCTGCAGCACGCGCTGGGACCCGCCGGCACGAGCATGGCCGAGGAGGGGCTGCGGCGGCTCGAGGCGGTACTGCGGGACCGCGGCGAATCCCTCGTCGAAATCCTTCCGGTGCTGGCTTCGCTGCTCGGGTTTCCTGCATCGGAAAAGACATCTGCCGTGCCCGTGAGCCCCCAGAAGCAGCGTCAGGATCTCCAGGAGGCTCTGATCGCCTGGCTGCTGGGGACGAACAAGGCTCAGCCGTTGCTGCTCATCTGGGAAGACCTGCACTGGATCGATCCTTCCACGCTCGAGGTCCTGCACCTGCTGGTGGAGCGCATTCAGGGCCTGCCTGTTTTGTTGGTGATGTCCTGCCGGCCGGACCTCCAGCCTGTCTGGGCCGGCAGCTCCCCTGTGGTCGAGATCCCGATCAAGGGCCTGAACAGCCTCGAGGCGGGACGGCTCATCGCGGCGACCGCGGGTGGAAAGCCTCTGCCCCCTGTCGTCGCCCGACAGCTCATCGCCAGGGCCGATGGCGTCCCCCTGTTTCTGGAGGAGCTCACCCGGATGGTTCTGGAATCGGAGTGGCTGCGCGAGGCCGAGGATCATTACGAGCTGACCGGTCCCCTTCCTTCGCTCGTCATCCCGTCGCGGCTCCAGGACTCCCTGATGGCCCGCTTGGACCGGCTCGGAACGGTGCGGGCGGTCGTGCAGATGGCCGCAACCCTGGGACGTGAGTTCACCCACGAAACGCTCTGCGCGGTCTCGCCCGTGGACGAAGCCCTGCTCGAACGAAGCCTCGATCAACTCGTCGAAGCGCAGATCCTCGACCGGAAGAGCGATCCTCCCCAGGTCCTTTATTCTTTCACCCATGCCCTGATCCAGGAGGCCGCCTATGATTCCCTGCTGAAAACCCGGCGGCAGCAGTTTCACTCCGAGGTCGCCGAGCTCCTCGAGAATCGTCCGCCGGTGGCTGGAGAGAGCGCGAGCCGGCTGGCGCTTCTGGCCCATCACTGGAGCCGTGCCCTGGACCCGCAACAACCCGACCCTGCTCTGGCGCGCAAGGCTGTCGGGTACCTGCGTGCGGTCGGTGGCCAGCAGCTGCTCCTGAGCGCCTACCCGGAAGCCCTGGGCCATCTCGAGGAGGCTCTCCGGCTCGTCGCCCTCCTTCCGGAGAGCCGGGATCGCAGCGAGGAAGAGCTCGCGATTCAGGTCTGGCTCAGCAACCTGCTCAAGGCCACTCGCGGCTGGGGCTCTGCCGAGGTCAAGAGCACCTATGAACGCGCCCGCGGACTGTGCCGCGAGCTCGGAGACCGCGCCGAGCTCGCACAGATCTTGTTCGGTCTCTGGAGCTATCACCTGTGGCACGGCGAGTATGAGCGCTCGCGGGAGCTCGCCTGGGAGTGCCATGAGCTGGCCGTCAGCGTGGGAGATGCCGTCCTGACGCTGGAGGCGCACTCCGCCTTGAGCAGCACCCTGTTCTGGCTGGGGGAGCTGCCCGAGGCCCTGCGGCATGCCTGTTCGGTGCTCGCCCTGTTCGAACCGGAAAGCGTTCAAGACCATCGGGCCGGCTACGGATTGGACCCGAGGATGGTCGCCCTGCAGTTTTCGATCAACATCCTGGAGCTCATGGGGGAATCCGAGACCGCTTTGCGTCTTCACGAGGAGATGTCGGCCCTGTCGGAGGAGCTGAGCCACCCGTTCAGCACGGCCGTCTCCCTGCTCACTTCCGTCGAGTTTCATCGCCGCCGGAGCGAGCCGCAAGCCGTCGTGCAGGGGGCCGAGCGGCTCATCGGGCTCTCCCGGGACCTTGGTTTTCCCAGCTACCAGATTGCCGGCCAGCTCTTCCTCAACTGGGCGCTGGCCGCCATGGGCGAGGCCGAAACCGCCGTCGACCCGATCCGCCGCAGCTATGACAGGTTCGCCGAGGTCTCCGGACAGGTGGCCTTGGTCCATGGCGCCGTCGCGGTGGCGGAAGTCTACGCGTGGGCCGGCAGGATCCCGGAAGCCCTCGACCTGTTGGCAGATGGCCTCGCGAGGGCCCGCCGCAGCCGCGAGCTGGCCTACGAAGCGGAGCTCCATTGCCTGCGGGGAGAGCTGCTCTGCCGGCTTTGGGGCGAGAGCCGGGACGGGCTGCAGGCCGCCCTCCACCGCGCGGACGCCGAAACTGCCTTCCGGCAGGCCCTGTATCTCGCAGGACAGCGCTGGCAGCTCAACTTCGCCCGGCGTGCCGCGCCCCGCCTGGCCGGCCTCCTCGAGCACGAAGGCCGCGCGGCCGAAGCGCTGGCGGTCACGTCCGAGCTCAAACGCCTGAACGAGGAGATACCCCGCGCAGTGCGGCGCCTGCTCGACGAGCCGCGCGGGAGGAGGATGCCATGAAGGGAAGGTCGCGCGTCCCGGTATTGCTGGTGGGGCTGGCGTTCGCTCCAGGCCCGGCCTGGCCACAGACGGCCCTGCCTCCGGAGCAAGCCGCGGCAGTCGAGGAGGCCGAGGCCGCGGTCTCCGAGATGCCCAAGGTCCTGGACCAGATCGTGGTCACAGCCCGGCAGCGGGAGGAGGATCTCCAGGAGGTCCCCATGGCGGTGACGGCCCTCAACTCCACGCAAGTCGAGGAGGCCAGGATCGAAAGTCCCGAGGACTTTGTCGCCCTGGTTCCCAACCTCTCGATGGCAAGCTCCTTCACCGTCGGCAACAGCCTGTTGACGATGCGGGGCATTTCCCAGATCAACAACTCGGATCCCCCCGTTGCCGTGGTGGTCGACGGTGTTTACCAGGGCAACCAGAAGCAGTTCGTTCAGGAGCTCTTCGACATTGAACGGATCGAAGTGATGCGGGGGCCTCAGGGCGCCCTCTATGGACGCAACTCGCTCGGTGGCGCGATCAACATCATCACCCGGCAGCCGGGCAACGATTTCAGAGGCTCCGTGCGAGCGAGCGCCGGCAACGGCTCGGCCCTCGGCCTGATGGCCTCGGTCAGCGGTGCTCTCGTCAAGGACGTTCTGCAGATGAGCCTCGCCGGGTCCTACAAAGAGAGCGACGGCCTGCGCGAGAACGTCTATCTTCACAGGAAGGCCGATCCCTACGAGGACGCCGCGGCCCGTCTGCAGCTCCGGTGGCTCCCCGTGGAGCGCTCGTGGCTCGATCTTCGAATTGCGACCGCGACGACGGAGGGTGGCGCCGTCGCGTACTCGATCTTTCCCACGGTGAGATTGGCGAACGACTTCCGCTACGACCCCGACGAGAGCATCCTCGGCTTCAGCCGCCGTGATATGGACGACCTGTCCTTGCGTTTCGTCCGGGAGGGCGGGAGCTGGGTCTTCACCTCGATCACCGGCGCCACCGAGCTGGCGGAGAGCTATCGGGGGGACGGCGACTTTTCGAATCCGGCCCGCGAGGACCTGGTCTTTCCCTTCGGCCAACTCGGCCAGGGCCAGCACCTGGACGTCCGGCTCCTGAGCCAGGAGCTCCGCCTCACCTCGGCCGGCGGCGGAGATTTCGAATGGCTGGCCGGCGCCTACGTCCAGGAAACCGATCGCCGCCTGGATTCGTTCGCCTTCTTTGACACCAATGGGACTGTCGCGGGCTTCGTGCCCTTCATCACCGTATCGGAAGGGAACGACAACACGGCCAACGCCCTGTTCGGCCGGCTCGGCGGCCGGCTCGGCGGCCGGTGGGGGGGCGCGGTGGGCCTGCGCTTCGACCGGGACCGGCGCCGGCAGAAGGACCTGGGAAGCGGCCGCGAGCGCGAC
>DASUNJ010000756.1:0-2370 GCA_036277235.1 Thermoanaerobaculia bacterium
TCTGGGATTACTCGACTCCTGCAGGCACCTACATGCTGCCGGCCAATCAGCCGGCCGACGATCCCGTGCTGGACGTCAACAGCTCGGACATGTGGTCGGCCGAGCACACGGTCCTCGACACGGCGGACGGCACCATCTTGATTCACGGCGGCTTCTCGCCGAACAAGTCGTTCAACTTCGATCCTCCCTCGCTCTTGTGGACGCGCGTGGGGGACACCGCCCAGGACCGCTTCTATTCGACCACGCTCACGCTCGGCGACGGCCGCGCAGCGACCTTGTACGGGTCGGCGTCGAAATCGATCGAGATCTACACCCACGGCGCAGGCTGGGCGGCGCCGATCGCCATGCCTGCCAGCATGGACCCCCACGAATACTACTCGTGGACCTCTCTGCTGCCCGATGGCCGGCTGTTCATCGCCGGGCCGCACGAGCCGACGCACCGCTTCGACCTCGCCGCGCCGGCTGCGGCCGAATCGTTCACGAGGATTCATGGCAATCGCAGCAGCGGTGGCGAGAAGGGCACCTCGGTGCTGTTGATCATGCGCCCTCCCGACTACAAGCCGATCGTCTACGTCATGGGCGGCGACAGTCCCACCACGGAGAAGACCGCGGAGATGATCGACCTTTCCGCCGGCGCTCCCGCATGGGTCGACCTGCCGGAGCTGAGGTTCGCGCGGCCGGAGCAGTTCACCGCTACGCTGCTGCCCGACGGCCGGGTGTTCATCGCCGGCGGGAGGAGCGGCGGCGCCGATGGCGGCGCATGCGAGATCTTCGATCCGCGCAACCCAGGCGCCGGCTGGGTGATCGGCCCGGCGATGAAATACGTGCGCACCTACCACTCGTCGTTCCTGCTGCTGGCCGACGGAAGCATCCTCGGCGGAGGAGATCCGATGGTCGCCGGTGTGCCTACACCCCACGAGCGCTTCTTCCCCGATTATTTCGACATGTTGCGTCCCGTGATCAGCGGCACGTCGACGGACACCCTCAACTATGCCGGCACGTTCACGATCAACACCCCGAACGCGGCCGACGTTTCCGAAGTTGTGCTGCTGCGGGCTGGAGCTGTAACGCACGGCTACAACATGTCGCAACGCGGAATCGAGCTGGTGATTACCGGCGTCGGCGCCGGCACCCTGGACATCGAGACGCCGCCGCAGGCCAACCTGGCGCCTCCAGGTTGGTACCTGCTGTTCCTCCTCAACTCGAGCCGGGTTCCTTCGATCGGCCGCTGGGTGAGATTGACTCCTTGATCGTTCGCGGGGGCGGCCGGCTAGCCGCCCCCGCCCCCGCTAACCGCCCCGCCCCCCGTCTCTTCTTCCTTCTTCTTCTGCTGCTTCTTCGGGTCCGGCCCGCCGCGCTCGACAGTGTAGAGGGCGTCGGCGCTCGTGCCCTCGCCGCTCTCGGCTTGCAGGGTCCAGTTGTCGTTCAGGAGATAACGAATCCGGAAGGTGTTGATCGGCTCGAAGAGACCGATGCCGTAGGCCACGTAGAGCTTCGGCGAGAGGTACTTGCCCACCACCAGCGAAGCCTGGTCGAGCGAGCCGTCCGACTCGATGCGCGCCTCTTCGAGACCGAAGCGGGCGGCCAGCTTCTTGGCGAGCAGGTTGCCTCCGCGCAGGCCGAGCGCGTTGGCGGCGTTCGCCAGGCGGTCTCCCTCCTGCGTTGAGACCTGGTTCAGGGGCCGTCCCATGAGCAGGTAGGCGAGCTGCTGGCTCTGCTCCATGGAGGGATTGGACCAGAGCGTGACTTCCGGAGTCTCCAGGGTGCCCTTGGCGTTGATCCCGGCCACGGTGCCGTCGTCCGCCTTGCGGGAGGCGCGCACGTCCAGATAAGGGTTGTTGATCGGGCCGCCGGCGAAGATCACCCGGCCGCGCTCGATGGTCAGGTCCTGGCCGTAGGCTTTGAAAGTCCCTTCCTTGAGCTCAAGCTCACCCACGCCGGTGGTGACCTTGCCCGGCTCTTCGATCGCCAGGATCGATCCGGTCGGCTTGGCCTTCAAGCCCAGGACGTTCATGTTCACGTCCTTGCCCAGGATGATCCGCACCCGGGCCGCGATCGCCATGTCCTCCTGCGGCGGGGGGGCCGCTCCGGCGTTGACGAAGACCACGTCCTTGGAGGCCGTGACCGGCCCCTTTTCGCCGCGCTTTTCCATCTCGATGTCGGCCGAGGGGACGGTCACGTCGCCGGACACCCGGAGGAGCTTTGTGTCATAGGTGACGTCGAGGTCGGGGGAGACGACGAGCTTGATCTCTTCCGTGTCCATGGCTTGGAAACCGGTGCCGGAAATCGCCAGGCGGATCGGGGTTTCGGGCCCCGGCATGCCGGCTTTGCCCTTGACCGTGAGCGTCCCCTTGCCCGAGCGGACACTGC
>DASUNJ010000757.1:0-2420 GCA_036277235.1 Thermoanaerobaculia bacterium
CGCGGAGAGCTCTCCGTGAGCCGCGGAGACCTCTCCGTGAGAGGCGGAGGCCTCTCCATGACACGCGGAGACCTCCCGCGAGACGCGGAGAGCTCTCCGTGACTCGCGGAGACCTCTCCGTGACACGCGGAGAGCTCTCCATGAGGCGCGGAGACCTCCCGCGAGACGCGGAGACCTCTCCATGAGACGCGGAGAACTCTCCGTGAGCTGGGGAATGAGGGGAAAAGGAAGGGGGCGAACCGGCTCGCCCCCTTGCAGAATCAACTACTTGACGGCTTCAATCGGCGGTGGCGGAAGCACCTTGGCGGGGTGCCGGGTGCGGAGGGGCTGGATGTCGAACTCGGCCAGCTTCTCACTACGGTTCCCGTAGTGCTCCCGCAGGCCGACGCACAGGAAGGTATCCACCTTGTTGCCCTCGGCCACCAGGGCCTCCACGTGGCGAGAGGCCTCCTGCTTCAAGGCCTTGGCGGCAGCCTGCTCGCGCAGGGCGTTGAGCGTGCTGTCGTGGATACCCTGAAGCTTGTCGCGCTTGCTCTGGAGATGAATGACCTCATCGACGTTCTCGGTCACGGCGCGCACGCGGCGCTGCCACCTCTTGAGGGAATCCGCATAGGTTGTCGGCATTCACACCTCCGTAGGAACCGGGGGCGTTTTCACGCCCCCGAAGAGTTATACTTTGCTACGCTTCGTCGACGGACACGTCGCGGGAGCCGCCGTCCGAGTCGGTGATCGGCCTTTCTCGGACGGCTTTTCCTTTCCTGCCTTGCAGCACGACAATTCCTCCTTTCTTCAACTGCCGATCAGGTCGGCCAGCTTGAACACGGGGTTGGTCAATCCGCCCGTGCAGCCCCGGACGGGATGGCCCGGCAGGGCCACGATCACCTGGTCGCCCACGAGGTCCACCTTGAGCGGCTGGCCCATCTTGCTGGCCATACGGCAGGAGTACGCGGCGAAGGAACTGGCCCGCGACTCGGTGGCAAACCGGCGGGTGCTCTCGATCCGCAAGCTGTCCTGGCTCAGCTTCCAGGAAGGCAGGTTCAAGAGGGCCTCCTGCACCCGCTCCGGCTTGAGGTGCATCTTCTCCGGCATCGCCACTTCGGCAACCAACTGCTCCATGGTGTCCATAACACTCCTTTCTCATCATCGCGACAGCGTCATTGCGCCGCGACGAAGTGGATCATGCAGCCACACAACCGAAATGTCAACACGCTTGAACGATTTTGTTTGTAAATTGTCGTTACCGCCTTACATGCTGCCGACAAGACAAGTCTCGTCAACGGGCTTGAAGTTCCAGAGACTTCGTGGCAATTTACGTTGAGCCGACACCAACTGGGCTTCGAGAGGCACTATTCTTTGTAGTAGATCCCATTCCGCTGAGGAGGAGAACGAAAATGTCCCGAACCGTACGCGCCTTCGCCGGTCTGGTCCTGACGGTCCTGTTCCTGGCCAGCCCTGTTGCCGCAGCGCCTCCATCCCAACAGTCCGGCGCGCAGTCCCTGTGGGACTCTGCCTGGCAGTGGCTGATGGAGTTGGTCCTCCCTGACGGCCCGGCCGGCGGCCCGAAACCTTCGGACCCGCGACCGAACGGCGATGCGGGGGGAACGATTGATCCCGACGGCAAACCATAGAGCGGAGGCACCGCCGGGTGTGCAATAATCCCCGAAACTGTTGCACCGGATACCAAAGGAGCCAGTGCTTGGCCGAGCACCCTTCACTCGACGAGTTGCAGGACTTTGCCCAAGGTCTGTTGCCGGCCGAGCGGGCGCGCAGTGTGGTTGCGCACCTGCTCCGCGGCTGCATCCGTTGCGGCGCGGTTCTGATTCCCGAGGTCGAGGCCATGCTCCCGGAGGACCCTCCCATAGAGGATCCCGGCTATGACGACGCGATCGAGCGGGCTTTCGCGGCCCAGCGCTGGCACGGACCCGCCGCGAAGAAGCAAAGGACGAAGGCTCGCCAGGCGCTGGCCCTGCTCGAGGCCGGAGGGGTCGAAGAGCTTTCCCTGGCCCCGCCGGATCTCAAAGGCATCGTGGCCTGCGAGGCGCTCCTGGAGCGAAGCTGGGATTTGCGCCATGAGGATCCACAGCAGATGCTCGAGCTGGCGAACCATGCCACCCTGGTGGCCGACCATCTGAGCCCCCAGCTTTACGATCCAAGGAAGCTCGCCGACCTGCGGTGCCGTGCCTGGTCGGCCCTCGGCAATGCCTACCGGGTGGCCGACAACCTCAAATTTGCCGAGTGGGCGCTGGAGCGCGCTGCCGAGCTCTGCCTTCACGGGAGCCGGGATGAGACGCTCTCCGTGCGCCTGCTCGATCTCCAGGCCTCTCTGTACGGCGCGCAACGACGGTTTCCGATGGCCTTCGAGGTGTTGGACGCGGTCTACGCTATCCACCACCGTCGCAGTGACGAGCAGCTGTGCGGCC
>DASUNJ010000758.1:0-31765 GCA_036277235.1 Thermoanaerobaculia bacterium
GCTCGGGGGGCACGGGACCCGGCACCCTGGCGCTCCTGTCAACCAGCTACTCGGCGGATGAAGGAGTCGGAGCCCTGACGGTGACCGTCGCGCGGACGGGCGGCAGCGACGGCGACGCGACCGTCAAGTACGAAACGGCCAGCGGGACTGCCAAGACGAAACAGGACTTCACCGCCCGCACCGGCACCTTGAGCTGGGCGGCGGGCAACCAGGACCCGAAGACGATCGAGATTGCGATCAAGAACGACAAGCTCAAGGAAAAAGACGAGACCTTCACCGTCAAGCTCAGCAAGGCCACCGGCGCCGGGCTCGGCGCGAACAGCGCGAAGGTGACGATCAACGACAACGACACTCCCGGATGCGGCTCCCCGCTCGCTGCTCCCGCGCAGCTCCAGGCGCGCGGGCAGTCGGACAGCGAGATCCGTCTTGCCTGGGCCGATGCGTCGACCGCGGCGAGCGAGCTCCGGATCGAGCGCAGGGAGCCGGGCGGCACCTTCCAGGAGATCGCTTCGCTCGCGGCGGGGGTGCAGAGCTTCACCGATTCCGGCCTGCCCGGGGGAGCCACCTTCCAGTACCGGGTCAGTGCCGTGGGGACCGACGGCGTCTCGGCCGCATCGGCCATCGCCGCCGGTGCCACCGACGGCGTGGCGGCGCCCTGCGACGACGCCAATGCCCTCTGCCTCGACGGCGGCAGGTTCGAAGCGAGCGTCGAATGGCACCGTCTAGCGGCCGCGGACGACGGACCCAAGCGGATGATGCTGCCCGAGGCTTCCAGGTCGGGGCTCTTCTCCTCCTCCCGGTCCTCCGACCCGCAGCTCCTGGTCAACATGGTTGACGGCTGCAAGGTCAACGGCCACCACTGGCTCTACTTCGCGGCCGTCACCGACGTAGAGCACACGGTGAAGGTCCGCGACACCCTCACCGGCCGGACCTGGGCCCGGTTCAATCCGGCCGGCAGCGTGCCGGCGCCGGTGCGCGACGTCGAAGCCTTCTCCTGCCAGTAGGAGGAGTGAGGAGTAAGGACATCAAGGACGACAAGGACTCCAAGGACGCCATGCAGGTGTCCTTGGAGTCCCTGAAGTCCTTGGTGTCCTTTCCGGCTTACTGCGCAGGCTGATACATCGGCTTGCCTTTTTCGAAGATCAAGGTGCTTGCTATCCGCGCAGGGCCGTCGCCAACGTTCCGCGTCTCGTGGATTACGCCCTTGACCATGTGGTACGCCTCGCCCGCGTTCACGCGGCGCGGCTCCTGCCCCTCGATCCGCAGCTCCAGGGTGCCCTCCAGGACCACCGCGTACTCGTCGCCCGGATGAGTGTGGCGGTTGGTCGTGCCACCCGGCGCGAATTCCACCGTCGCGATCACCGCTTCCTTCGTGTCGTCGCCGCCCGGCGTCGTGCGAAGAAGGGGTTTCGCCACGAGGCCCTGGGGCTGAGTGTGCGCGGATGGGACGGTCAGCAGGGTGAGCACCAGGGCGGCGAAAACAACAGCCGATAGGATCATGCGAGAACGTTTCATCTTTCCTCCCTTTCAACGCGACCGGTGATGATACCCCTGCGCAGCACCCGACCAGGCTTGAGCCCGCTCGCCTTGCCGCCTTCAAAGACAGTCTGGCCGTTGACCCAGACGCGCTCGACACCGATCGCGAGCGCGTGCGGGTCGCTCGTCGTCGCGCGATCGATCACTTTAGCCGGGTCGAAGAGCACGAGATCGGCGTAAAAGCCGGGTGCGAGCCGGCCGCGGTCCGCGAGCCCGGTGTGATCGGCGGCGAGGGAGGTCATCTTGCGCACCGCGTCCTCGAGCGGGAGCACGCCGCGCTCGCGAACATAGCGGCCGAGGACGCGCGGAAAGGCGCCGAACCCCCGCGGGTGCCGGCCGTCGAGCTCGCCGTCCGTGCAGAGGTTGGTGTGCGGCCAGGCGAGGAGCTTTTCGAGATCGCTTTCGATCATGCTCGTGCCGATGACGCTTTCAACTCCCTCCTTGCCCTGGCGGCGGAGCGCCTCGGCGTCGCGGATGAGCGCGATCAGCGTTTTCTCGGGCGCTTCGCCGCGTTCCTTGGCGATCTCGGCCACGGTGCGTCCCGCATAGGCGGGATTCGGAAGGTAGCGGCCGAGCAGCAATCCGTCGGCCGGCGCGATCTCGGCGAGCACCTGCCGGGCGGTTTCCAGGTTCTCGAAATCGCGCTCCGGGAAGAGCACCGTGAGCGTCGAGTGCCAGTAGAGGTAGGGATAGATGTCGGCCGTGACGTCGACCCCCTGCGCCCTCGCATCGTCAAGGAGCTTGAGCAGACGGGGCGCCTCGCCCCAGAGCGAGCGCATCGCGAGCTTGACGTGCGAGATCTGCACGGGGAGCTTCGCTTCCCGGCCGATCGCGAGGATCTCGTCGATCGCCTCCCAGAATCTCCGGTCCTCGCTGCGGACGTGGCTGATGTAACGGCCACCGTGCCTCGCGGTGACCCGGGCCAGGTCCAGCAGCTCGGCGCGCGTCGAATAGATCCCCGGATCGTATTCGAGCCCGGTCGAAAGGCCGAGGGCTCCCGCCTCCAGGTCGCGCTCGAGCAGGCGCGACATCTCGGTGATCTCGGCCGCGGTCGCGGCGCGGCGGAAGTCCTTGCCCAGTACCTTTTCGCGCAGCGTGCCGTGTCCCGAGTACGAGGCCACGTTGACGGCCGACGGCGCGCGCTCCAGTTTTGCGAAGAGCTCGCTCAACGGGAACGTCGAACCCCCGTCCTGTCCGCCGACGACGGTGGTGATCCCCTGGCTCACCGCGCCGAGCGCCTCCGGTAGCTCGAGCAGGTCCGCGTGCGAGTGCGTATCGATGAACCCGGGCGCGAGGACGAGGCCTTGCGCATCGAAGACCGGCTCGCCCGGGATCGGCTCCACGTCTCCCACGGCGCCGATGCGGTCGCCGGCGATGCGCAGGCTCCCCATGCGCGCCGGTGCCCCGGTGCCGTCGATCAGGCGCGCATTCACGATCCGGAGCGTCGGCGCGGGCTCTGCTCCAAGGAAGGCGGGCGCGAGCAGCGCGAGAACGAAGGCGAAGGTTAGGCGAAGAGGGGGCACGATGCGGCGATCCTAGCAGACCGCCCAGCGTCCTCAGGCCTTCAACTCGTCGTCCTGCTCGCGCGTCAGCAGCAGGGCCCGGAACTCCATCCTGGCGATCCGGGGGTGCTGCCGGAGCATGGGGATCAGCTTCGACAGCACTCCCTGGTGGGCCTCCAGTTCTTCGCTGGGCAGGATGTTCTCTTCGAGCCCCTCCTCGAGGATCTCCGGCGGAATCTGGAGCTTGTCCGGAACTCTGTACGCGCCGCAGTCCCGGTGGTCGAGGATGACGATCCGCCGGATGTCGTGTCCGAGAGCGAGCGCGGCTTCGATGTGCTCGATGAACACCTTCTGCCAATCCGGCCGGCAGGCTCCGAGCGAGGCACCTGCCAGAATGAACTGATCGTAGACCTTGCCCGGTGTCAGCCGCTGCATCGCATCCACGATCCGGCGTGGGTAGCGATAGTCGATGCACGCGAGGAGCATCGACATGCCGGGTTTCTCAAGCTCTTCAACGACGAATTCCTCGAACGTCATCGCTCGCACCTCCTATGACTTCTGTTAGCGCGGCTCCATTCCTCTGGGCTCAACTCAGGCAGTCCGGCTTCGCCACCGTGCTCTCGTGTTGCCTCCCCAAGTCGGTCCGAAGCAGGATTGGCTGCCCTGCCAGGGATAGTGAGAAGAGGGCGCAAGGAATTGCTTCGCCGGCCGCCATCCAGGGCGCTGAAGCTAGGCAAAAGTCGCTACGCCATGGTAGTCCATTACGTCGTGGACGTCATAGCCGTCGGCAGCTTTGTTCAACATTGCCCAATCTTCTCTTGATAAGCTTCCTGCGTTCGATATTATCCAATTGGAGTCTTGACAGATCAATACCCCCTTGGGTTTAGCCAAGATCCACATGCGACAAAGCTCACAAGGATTATATGGTTGCTGGTTGTGATTCATCGCGAGGAACACCAAGTCCTCGATCTTCTCGCCCCAGGATAACGCTATAGAAAGAGCTGATGCCTCAGCGCATATGTTGTTGCCGAGGCCATAAACCATGACGGAAAATTGGCCGGTGGCGGAGTTCCATCTTTGATCCTTCTCGTCGCCGAAGGCAAACCGCCTGTTGTTGTAGCCAACATAGCAGGCCCCCGTCTTCGTTGAAACAGCATAACTCAAGGTTAAATTACGCAGTCCTCCCTCCTCTCTATCTCTTCTCTTCCTCATTCTGTCCAGGATCTTCTTGATGATAGCTATTTGTTCTTCATTCATTCTCGGTTCAACCTCCTGCCCAGATCCTTCTCGCAATTGTAGTGGTGGCGCCAGGCAGGGAATTGCACCTCCTCGTGGATCCAGTTGCAATTCGTCTCAGGAGCTGCGAGGGGGAGACTCGGCCGCGTCGAGAGCCTCGTTGAACGCGCGACGCTCGGGCTCGTCAAGCAGGATCGCAAGGAGAGCCGAGGTATCGACCACCATCAGCGCGGCAACCCGTGCTCGTCGTATCCGAGGATCTCATCAGGCATCCTCGGATCCAGGACGGGCAACCGGGAGCAGTGCAGGGCGATCTCGTCGAGCTCGTCGGCAAGCCGCCGCTGGATACGTTCCCGGCGCAGCCGGGCAAGACGGTCTCGAAGTGCCTGAGTGACTGCCTCTGTCTTGGTCTCGCCTGTCAACCTGGACAAGGCCTCTGCGAGCTTTTCGGCCTCGGGATTCCTGATGTTCAGAGCCATGGGTTTCCCAATCGATGCGAGGAATCTACACGGTAGCATCGAGAGCTACACAGCGTCAACGTGAGGCCGGCTCCGGCTCGGGACCTCGCGCTCCGAGCAAGGGGCTGTGTGCTTACATCGCGAGGTCGGCGGCCGCCTGTGGGCTGAAGGTCCTGGCGCCCGGGGTCTAAGGCTGGCCGGAATCCAGCTTGAGCGCTCTCCGGATCGCCCAGGTGACCAGATCCGGCTCGGACTGCTGGATGTAGTGACCGCTGCGGCCCGTCATCACGAGCATGCCATCTGAAACGTCTACGGCCCACTTGGCGAGGTGCATGATCCGCTGCTTCCCGAAGGCAGCCTTCACTGCAGGCGGCATGTCGACTTTGGTCGCCATGAGGATGACGACCGGGACGTCAGGCACGGGTGGAAGGGAAAGGAAGTCCGCCCATCCATTCTTGTACAGTTGCTCTGCGACCAGCGCCTCGGCGCGCACGGCCGGCGGCCCTTCCGCAAACTGCTGCCACTGGGCTTTCTCCGCGGCGATCATGCCTGTCTCGCCAGCGCCGAGCTCGGTCCAGATGGCCAGTTGGTCGGCCCGGGTCTGGGTGAAGTCGCTGGGATCGACATAGACCAGTCCCGCCACCTCGCTCGGGTACAGGCCGGCGAACATGCGCACGTACGGCCCCCCGATCGAATGCCCCACCAGCACATAGGGCGGTTTGATCCCGGCGTTCTGGAGGAGAGTATGGAGCTGATTCGCGATCCGTTGCGGCGTCGGCGGAGCGTCATCCGCTTCGGACTGTCCGAGGCCCGCACGGTCATAGGCCACGACGCGCGCGAATTGGGCCACCGCCGGCTGCACGAGCTTCCAGGTTTCCAGACTGTCGCCAAATGCGCTGACGAGGACAACCGTGGGTTGACCCTCGCGAGCCGGTCCGTCGATCTGCGCCCGCAGCTTGAGCCCGCCCACGTCAATCATCTGCATCGTGCTCGGAGCTCCAGCCTGGGCCAGGATCGGCAAGGCGACGAGTAGGCTAATGACGACAGAGAGCCACCCGATGGCAAGCCGGTTCCAGGTCGAGCGGGAGGTCAACGGGTTGAAAAGCATGGCTGCAGCTCCTGGGATCTCATCCCGGTTGAGCGTTCAGTAGTCAGTGTCCCGGAAGAGAGTCCTATTTCATCGCAGCATGGCAATCTCGGGATGGGAGCCCACGCTTCGCGGCTGCCCTCCGCCGAGTCATGGCAAACGATCTTCAGGTACCAGTCGAAGTTAAAGCTTTTCCAGGAATGACATTTCGGACCCGTTTTCCGTCTCTACCTGGGTACTATGTCAAGACCACTACGCTTCATCCCAGAAGAAGGCGCTCTCGTCGACGTCACCTGCCGTACCATCCATGCTCGCTACCTGCTGCGGCCCGACCTGGAGCTCGACGACATCCTGCTCGGCGTCCGCAGCCGCGCCCAGCGGCTCTACCCGGTTGATATTTCTGCGCTCTTCGTGGCTTCGAACCATTACCACCTCCTCCTGTGGGTTCCGGACGCCAAGCGCCTGGCTGACTTCATGGGGCACTTCCAGGCCAACGTGGCGCGCGAGGTCGCCCGCCTGAGGAAGTGGCCGGGCAAGGTCTGGTCCTGGCGCTACGAAGGCATCGTGATCAGCGACGAGCCCGCGGCGCAGGTGGACCGCTTGCGCTACGTGCTGGCCAATGGGGGTCAAGGAGGGTCTCGTTGCCAGGGTTGAGGAGTGGCCGGGCATCAGCCTGGTCTTCCGCACCTCCTTTCCTGGGATCGTCGTGCTTCCTCTTCTCTGTTGTCGCGAGGTGGGGGAATATCTCGCCGCCCGCTGCGGGTAAATGCGCTATTCGAGGCGGACCTAGGTCAATTCCAAGAAAGGAGAGGTGCATCTGGCGGGTTCCTTTTTTTGAAAGATTGACGCCCTACCAGGCGACCGTCTCGTCACCCAGATCAATTGTCACCGGCGCTCCTGCTCCGTAGGTGAACTGAAAGCCGTCGTCACTCGCCTTCTGGAAGAACGTGGCAAGTGAGTTCTGCGTCTTAATCCATGCCTTGCCCTTTTTTTGAAAGTCGAGCTTCCGATTGTGGTCGATGTGGGCCACATCGTACGTCAGAACCATATGGAACTTCGCGTTTTTTCCCCGGGCATCGGCGAGCCATTGAAGGGTATCCCGATCAGGGTTGCCATTCTTCCCGTCGCCGGAGAAGACGTAGGTCTCCGCAATGACCTTCTCGAAGAAATCGGGTTTGACGTTTCGGTCGCTGCCATGATGGGGGATCTTCAGGATGTCCACGGATAGCGTTCCGTCGGCCGCCAACAGGCCGACCTTTTCAAGCCCGGTGAGGATCTTGTCGCCACGCGCGTCGCCCGTCAAGAGAATACTCTTGCCTCCGAATTCTGCGAGGCATACGATGCTAGACAGGTTCTTCACGCTCCTGTCCGCATAAGCGGCTAACACGGCTTCCGCAGTTAGGTTTTTGGTTTTGATGTAATCGTCGAACTCTTTCTGCAGAGCCTCGATCTCGGCTTGCAGCGGACCGATGATTTTGAGCTTAAGCCCTGCGATCTTCTCCGGTGTCGGCGTCTTCTCGGCGGTGATCAGCGTAGGCCGCCCCTGAGCGTCCTTGAATGGGCTGTTGAGGGCGGCGACCTCCCCCTTCTGGAACAGGTACTTGTGATCGATGCGAACGTCACGACCCTCTCCGTGCCCGGCTAGGACGAGCGCGAGGTCCCATGCATCCTCACGAGACTCTTCCGCCGACTCACCCTGCCGCTCCTTAAATGCATCCTCTAGCTTCTCGATGATTACCGGGTTCGGGCTGCCTCCGATGCTCGCCTGCAAGGACGCCGTTAGCGTCTTATAGTACTTGTCAATGGAGTCCCCGAGTATGTCGTTGAATACATTGTGCCAGAGCCGCTTGATGCGAACGGTCCGGTCGGTGGGTGGAACATGGTTTTCGATCTCGAACTTGAGTGACCGCAGCAGCTTTTTTATTCCGATAATGTGATCACTGTCCATATGACTGATCATCACCAATTCGAGAGGTAGGTAATCCATCTCAAGGTTGGCAACGATCTCATCGAGGCGGGGGCGGAGGTGGTCTTCGTAGATCTGACCCGGTCCGCCGTCGATCACCGCTATCTTCGGGCTGTCTAACGTTCCCCAGTGCAAAAGCAGGCAGTCGCCTTCGGCGGCTGGAAGAGGTTCCAAGGTGAAAAGCATCGTATCCTCCCTTTGGTTAGAGAGACTGCATAGCCCGTAACACGTCTACCAATCCGTGACCTTGAAAATACTTTTCGCGGCCCAGATCCGTCGCGGTGTCGCAGAGGATCTGCTTAATTCGCGCCGGGTTGCCGATAAGTTCCCGGTTCCGAGCGATTAGCATCGCCGCTGCCCCGCTCACGAACGGCGCCGCCATGCTGGTGCCATCCATCTCGTCGTCCGCGTTGCCACGGATCGGCCCGCGTATCTTCTCGCCGGGCGCTACGAGATCGGGCTTGACTCGGCCGTCGCCAGTCGGCCCCCGGCTGGAGAAGTAGCTGACACCGAACATGTGGGGCTTGAGGCGATGAGTCGATCCAACAGTAATGATGTCGCGTGCGTTCCCTGGGTCGGTGATCGAGCAGAACACGAAATTGCCGAATCCCATCTCCAACTCGTTCCAGCCACGGTTGCCTGCCGCCGCGACCACGACCACTCCGGTGTTCACCAAGCGGTCGCAGGCGAGGCAGACGGGAGTCGCACCGCAACCGTAGTTGCGGACATCGTGAGGGATCGACAAGCTGACATTGACACCGTGTATCAGAGGGCCATTGTTCGCGGCCCGGGCATTCACGAACTGGACGTACTCCAAGGCAGCGAGCAATGCGAACTCGGTGCTCTGGCTGGAAATGCGATCTATCACTCGCAGGTCATACAGACCGATATCGGGGCAGACTCCTTGGAGCAGGCGCATCTGCTGCCCGTCCGGTTTCTCTCTGGAGCGCCAATCGGCCGCCAGTATGCCGGCTACGTGGGTTCCATGATCGGAGATGAGCTGGGCGCCATCGTCTTGGTCACCTAACCGGATCAGCGGCTCTATAAGATTCCAATCGGGTGGAAGCCGCTGCTCGAGCTGGCGTGCGATTGACTCGATGTTGCGCGTCGCTTGGTCCCGGAAGTTTGGATCGAAGGCGCGGCCCGGAAGATTCTCGAGGTCCGTCACGACATCGGCGATCGCCGCGCTGCGCTCGGCGGAGCCTTCCGGAAAGGAGATAAGGTCGAAGTTCTTGATCCGCTCGATTCGAGTGAAATCGAGCGTGGCCCGAATCCGGGTCGGCGGTGGGTCGATCGGCCGCCCTCGCCGGTCGCGGGCGTCGTGGTCGAGGAATGCTGGATGAGTCGTAGCGATGCCAGAATCGATGATTGCCCAGGTGATGCCGCGGCAGGACACGTCAAAGACGCGGGTAGCCGCATCAGCCTTGACTGTACAGTTGGCATCGGAATCAGCCAAACTCGCTTTGCGATCTAGAAATACGCGCTCGATTAGCTCCGGCGGATCCTCGGGCTCGGGGATCTGCTGGCCATTCATGGCGTAGACGCTATCTCCCTGCGCCGGGAGCCATGGGTCGAACTGGCGTGCCAGTTCCTCGCGCGAGGCCCGTGCGATGTCCTCGGCGTGACGGTCGATCCATTCAACGAAGCGGTGCAAATCTGGGGGGCGGTGCGGCTCGAGTCCCCGGAGTTCTTCAATATACTCGGGGTGACGGTCCGCAACCTGGAATAGGCCAATTAATGCGGCTAGTGGCGCAGCCTCGATCACGCGGCGATCGACGATGGGATCGTCAGAGGTGGAGAGATTCTGGCGCAGTTCGATCTCGCCCTCCTTGTGTCCAAGTTTGTTTAGGATCGCACGCTCGAGTTTCATCTCGAGCAAAGGCCCGAAGTTCGCGGCCTTGCGCCGCAGCGCGCTCAGGTGCTTTCGATGCCACCAAGCCGTGAGCGGAAGGACAATCCGGAGCAGCTCGTCGAAGTACAGCGTGACTGCGACGAAATTTTCGAGTGGAGACACTCCAGGGCTCTTGCGAAACGCAATGACCTGAATGCTCTGGCGATAGTCGAGGATTGCGCGATGCAGCGCATGGCCTAGCAGGACAGCGCTCGTTTCCTGGCTTGGTGCGACAAGGACGCGCTGCGGAGCGGAACGGTCAGCGGCGAAGGCGAGCCAGACATCGCTAACAATGCCGCCGTCCTGGGTATAGCGCTCAGTTGCGTCGCGCTGGGTCCGCCCGAGGAGGAAGTACTCGATGACGTAGGCTGGGATTTCGGCCATCTAGTGTCTCCGGATACAATCAGCGATCTCAATCGACCCACGGACAGCATCACTACTTTAGCAAAGATGGTTCCATATCACACTTCCATTGACTTGGACGGACCTGACAATGAGATTCCTCTATATAGGACGTTGCCGAGGTGGTGATTTGCTCCCGTGGCGTCCAGAATCGATGTGGTAGGAGGGAAGGACGGCCCCGCGCCCAAGGGCCGGTTCCCAAGTGAACAGGGCAGACCCCGGCCGTACAGGGCCTGCCCAGGTTAGGTTCGTACATCGATTGTCAAAGAACCCTGTTGCGCCTGCTCGTCTGCCGCGAGGCCGGACGCATAGTCCGGCTTCCCGGTAGGCAAGGAGACAGAAGACCCCAAGCGAGGGGCGCAAAAAGTGGGGGAGCGTGCCCGGCGTGCCGCGACACGCTCCCCGAGAGCAGATCAGCAGATTCCCCCGACTACCCGGCCTGGGGCGTTTCGACCGGTGGTGGCTCGTCGACCTTGCGGCGCGGGCGGCCACGGAAGGGCTGCACCCCGAACTCGGCCAGCTTCTCCGAGTCGATGCCGTAGTGGTGCTTCACCGAGAGCTTCAGTACCGTCACCAGACGCTGGCCCTCGCCCATTACCCTCCGGAGCTGCTGCGAGAGCTCCTGCTTGGCCGCCACCAGCTCCAACTGCCTCTGGATCAGGTCCTGCCCCTGCAACCTCAGCGATTCGAGCTGCTCCCGCGGCACCTGCAGGTGCGCGAGCTCTCCCCCGTTCGCCATCAACGCAGCGATCCAGCGCTGCCAGCTCCCCACCATTCCTGCGTACGTCGTTTCCTTGAACATCGTCCTTCTCCTTTCCGGGTCCTGAGGACCCCGTTTGATCCGTCGCCGCTATGGCGCCGGAAATCCGTCCTGACTTCAACGCGGGCAGAGAATGCCACAAGATCTTGAGCGTGTCAATAGTGGAGTCGTTGACTTCTTGAAGAGGTTTGTGCATTCTATGACAGCAGAAAATTGGCTCAGCTAAGTTGGCGGCGGGTCATCTCAAGAGAAGACAGGCCAGCTTCTCCGGAGATGGGACGAATCTGCCGGCGATGGGCCGCCGTCCGTAGAGATGGGGCGTCGTCGAGTCGGCTGAGGCGCTTTCCCGGAGATGGCCGGTATCCGGCGGCGACGGGCCGTCGTCGCGGGAGCTGAGCCAATGTCTCCAGACCTGAAGCAGCGTCAGGAAACGCGGGGCGTCGTCGCCGGAGATGGAACGGCTTCCCGGGAGCTGAGGCGTTTTTCCTGGAGCTGAGGCAACTTGAGGCGACAAATGAAATTTGGCGGGGGTTTCCCCCACCTCAACGGATAGACGCGCCACACATGGAGCTGAAACCCGGCGCAACTGGGAGATTGGAGTGGATCGCATGAAACCGCGCTTGCCCTACCAGGCACCATGGATCTTGATCCCGCTTGTCCTGCTCGCCGCAACCTCGTGCGGCCTGCCGAACCGGGCGCGCTCCATGTTCGGCGGACAGCTCCCGATCCAGGTCACCATCTCGCCGAACGCCAACGAGGACACTCCGCTGGCCGTCGAGCTCATCGTCGTCTACGAAAACAAGCTCATCGACAAGCTGCTCGAGAAGACGGCGCGCGACTGGTTCTCCGGACGCGAGCAGTTCCTGCGCGACTACAAGGACGACATCCGCACGTGGAAGTGGGAGTGGATCCCGGGGCAGAAGGTGGACCCGCTCGATCTGCCGTACGGGATTGGAGCCAAGCGGGTCGTGCTGTTCGCCGACTACGTGACCCCCGGCACGCACCGCGCCACGATCGATCCGCAGCAGCCGTTCCGGCTCGTCCTCGAAAAGTCGGAGCTCAAGCTGGAGGAGCTGCAGTGATCGCCGATAATCTCGCCTCCAATGCTGCGCAGGCCCCCGCCCGCCGCAAGGGCCGGACGGCCGCGACCGCCGCGGACGTGCCGCCCGCCATCCAGTGGCACGAGGGGATGCTCCTCGCCCCGCAGCACTTCCAGTGGCAGTCGCAACGCCAGGAGTCGCTGCTCCATTACCACGCCGCCGCCATCTCGCCCTTCCACTGGGGAGTGAGGCACCTGCGCATCGATCCGGTGCTGCTCGTGGACGGCACGCTGCGGGTGCTGGAGCTGGAGGCGGTGCTGCCCGACGGCCTGATCGTCTCGCACCTGCCCGACGAGAGCGATCTCATGATCGACCTGGCGGAGCGGGCCGACGACATGCGGCAGCGGCCGGTGACGGTCCACCTGGCGGTCGCGGCCCGCGGCCGGGGCCCGGTGCTGGCCGACCGCTTCGGCTTCGAGGAGGGGGGCCCGGCGATCGACGAGAACACGGGCGAGGGCGAGATGCCGGTGCCGGTGCTCAAGCCCCGCCTGCGCCTGCTGCTCGACGACGATCCGCCGCCCAAGTACGTGACCTTCCCGCTGGCCAAGGTGATGTACAGGAACGAGGTCTACGCGCGGACGTCCTACGAGCCCCCCTGGCTGCGGGTCGCTCCCGGCTCGGCCCTCTACGAGCTGTGTCAGGGGATCGCGGCGCGGCTGCGCGAGAAGGCCGCGTTCGTCGCCGAGCAGGCGCGCTCGTCCATGTCGTCGGTGCGCGCGCCGCAGCTCCTCGAGACCAAGGCGATGGTGCACGCCATGGTCGGCGGCCTGCCGGCGTTCGAGGCCGCCCTGCGCTGCGGCGCCTCGCACCCGTTTCCGCTCTATCTCGCGCTGTGCAACCTGCTCGGCCACGTGGCCGGGCTCGGCCGGGCGCTGATGCCGCCGGTGCTGGAGCCGTACGACCACAACGAGCTTTTCGCCACCTTCGACCAGGTCAGGGTCGCCCTGTTCCAGGCGCTCGACGAGGGCATCCACGAGGGCTACACGGCCTACGCGTTCGCCTACGAGGAGGGCGCGTTCCGCCTGCGCTTCGATCCCGACTGGATGAACCGGCCGCTGATCCTCGGGGTCAAGGCCCCGCTCGGCGTGCCCGAGATGGAGATGGCGGCGTGGATGGCGGCCGGCCTGATCGCCGCCAGGCCCAGGATCGCCGACCTGTGGGACCGGCGGGTGGCCGGCGCCAGGCGCAAGCGCGTCGAAGCGGAGACCGACATGGTCCCCATCCGTGGAGTCACCCTCTACTCGCTCACGGCCGACCCGGAGTTCGTGGTGCCGGGGGAGGAGCTGGAGATCCGCAACCTGGACGACCGCGAGGGCAAGCGGCGGCCCGACGAGATCGTCCTCTACGTGAGGAACAGGACCTAGGTCCGGAGGCACGATGTTTCTGCTCGACCGCTTTCAGGAATTCTACCTCGAGGTGCTCCGGCTCAAGCAGAGCGTGGGCAAGGGGAGCTGGGTCTTCGACGCCCAGCCCGGGCAATCCGTGCAGCTCGGCCCTCTTGGACAGCCGGTGGAGGACCTCTCGCCGACCGCGGTGTGGCGCACGCTGCACGCCCTGCTGGAGCGGCAGGCGCTCGAGGCGAGCCGCAGCGGCGGCGATTTCGCCCTGGAGGTCTACCGCCGCACCCAGTACGGCATGGCCGCGCTGGCCGACGAGGTCTTCCTCCATCTCGACTGGCCCGGGCGCGAGGCCTGGCGGTCGAACCTGCTGGAGGCCCGCCTGTTCGGCTCCCACCGCGCGGGCGAGGAGCTGTTCGAGCGCATCGAGGAGCTGCTCCGCGACCGCGACAACGTCTACGGCGAGCTCGCCCGGGTCTACCTGACGATCCTCGCGCTCGGCTTCCAGGGGAAGTTCCGCGGCCATCCCGAGGCCGAGCGCGAGCTGGAGAGCTACCGCCGCCGGCTGTTCCGCTTCATCTTCGGCCGCGATCCCCAGGCGGTGCGCGGGGATGACCGGCTGATGCCGGAGGCCTATGCCGCCACGCTCGACGAAGGGAGCGGCATTACGCTGCCGCACCTCAAGCCCTGGGTCTGGGCCATGGCCCTGCTGGTCGCGCTCTGGCTCGGCGGCGGCCACCTCCTCTGGCGCTCGACGATCGACGGCATCGAGCCGTTCGTGGCCGAGATCCTCGACGCTGCGCCGATCCAGCCTCCGGCAGACCCGGCAGCCCCGGCAGCCCCGGCAGCCCCACCGGTATCTCAGCCGGTATCTCCGCAAATCATCGAGGACACCACCGGCGGGGGAGGGCTGGCCCGATGATCGACCTCCAGCGCATCTGGCCCTTCGCCCTGGCCGCGGTCGTCCTGCTGGCCGTGGTGATCCTGGTCCTGCTGGTCAGCCTCCTGCGGCGCTCGGCGCGGGCCTCCCAGTTCGAGGATGCCGAGCCGGAGCCCGAGCCGGTGAAGCCGGAGGAGACCCCCGCCCTGCCCGGCGACGAGAAGGGCGCGATGAAGGGACCGGCTCCCCTGGGCGTCCGCCTCGCCTTCGGCCGGGCCGGCAGGCGCCTGGACCGTGCCGCGGCCGGCGACCGCCATCGGGTCCCCCTGCTGCTGCTGCTCGGAGCGGACGGCTCCCGCGACTCCGACCTGCTGGCCAACGCCGGGCTGGAGCTGCCCTTCGGCGCTCCGGCCGACGCGGGCATGGACCTGGGCCAGGGACGCGGCTTCTGGTTCCTCGACCGCGGGGTCGTGCTCGACCTCGCGGGCGACGCGGTGCTGGCGGCGGACGGACGGAGCTCGGACGAGCGGAGCTGGCGGTCGGCGCTCAACCTCCTGCAGAGCCTCCGCCCCAAGCGGCCCGTGGACGGCGTCGTCCTGGCGATCCCCTGCCGGGAGCTGGTCGAGGCGCAGCGCAGCGAGGCGGCGCGGGAGGAGCTGGCGGCGCGGGCCGGCCGCATCTACCGCAAGCTCTGGCAGATGCAGCAGCGGCTCGGGTTCCGGCTGCCGGTCTACCTCCTGGTCACCGGCTGCGAGCGGCTGCCCGGGTTCGGCAAGTTCAGCAGCCTGCTGCCGCCCAGGCTGCGCGACGAGATGCTGGGCTGGTCGAGCCCGTTCGGCTCCGACGCCGCCTACCGCAGCGGCTGGGTGGACGAGGCGTTCAGCGCCGCCGGCAAGCGCATGGACGACCTGCAGATGGAGGTCTTCGCGGACACGCCCGACGCGGCGGACTCGCTGTTCGTTCTGCCCGGGGCGGTCCGCTCTCTCAACGTTCCGGTGCGGGCCGTCCTCGACCAGCTCTTCAAGTCGAGCGCCTATCACGAGTCGCTGATCCTGCGCGGCATCTATCTCTGCGGCCGGGAGGAGGAGGCGGCGGAGGAGAGCGGTGCCGGCAGTACGGCGGGCAAGACGGCCCGGCGGTCGTTCTTCCTCAAGGACCTCCTCAACGACAAGGCCTTCCGGGAAGCGGGCCTGGCCCTGCCCGCGGCGCGGACCCTCATTGCGCGCAACCGCGCGGTCCGCTCCGCCCAGGCCGCGACCGCCGCCGCCGCCCTGCTCCTCGGGGGCGGGCTGGTCTGGGCCTCCTACAGCCTCGGGCACCAGGCCGAAACGATCGAAGACTTCCTCGGCGACACCCGGCCGTACCTGCGGCAGGCGCGGCAGGGGGAGCAGAAGGATCTCTCCGACGCCAAGCTCAAGGAGGGGACCATCGAGCTGCTCCGCGGCATGGCCCGCATGGACTTCAACTATTTCGGCTCCGTGTTCGTGCCGAGCTCCTGGTTCAGCTCCTTCCACGACCGCCTCCAGCAGGCGTTCACGCGCTCGTTCGAGGACATCATTCTGCGGGCGATCCACAACGAGCTGGAGGAGGAGGCGCGGAACCGCATCGATCCGGCCATGGCGGAGGCCGATCCCTCGCGGACCGTGGACGCCGCGCGCATCGTGCGCGTCGAGCTGATGCCCGAGTTCACCGCCCTCCAGCGGTATGTCAAGGAGATGGAGGAGGTGGAGAGGAAGGGCCGCCTCTTCAACAAGCTGCCGGACTCCCGCGACCTCCAGCCGCTCGCCGAGCTGGTGCAGTACGCGTTTCACGAGGAGCTGCCCGAGAGCTTCTTCGCCAACGACAGGATGTACCTGGAGGCGCTCCGCAAGGCGCAGTATTCCAGGTTCGACCCGTCCAGGTTCCGGGCGGATGCCTCGTGGGCGGCCGAGAAGCTCGCCGAGAGCTTCTTCGCCGCCCTGTTCCGGGGGAATCCGTTCATCGCCCGTCTGAGGAACCTCACCGGCGAGCTGCAGATGGCGGCCGTGTCGGATGCGGACGCGTCCGAGCGCTTCAGGGATCTCCTCGGCCGGATGGCCGACGTCGAGACGGCCCTTTCCGGGACCGAGCTGGTGTGGGGGTTCCGGCGCCAGTTCAACCTCGGACCCGCGTTCGAGGGAGTCCTGACGACGATCGAAAGCTCGCCCATCTTCGATCCCGCCTCGGCGCGCCTGATCCGGCAAGCCGGGGAATCCGGCTGGAGAACCTTCCAGCGCTCCCTGGCTGCGGAATCGTCGCCGCTCACCGGGAGGATCCTCGCCGTCGACGGCGACGGGCGGGCCGAGATGCAGCTCTCGCAGGGGACCCTCCTGCTCCAGGGCGCCCTCAAGGCGTTCCTGACGCAGAGCTTCGTCGCCTCGGGATCGAGCGGGAGGCCCATCCTGGTCGAGCTGCCGCCCGAAACGCGCCTGGTCTGGGACCCCTTCCTGCTCGACAAGGCGACCGCGGTCACGGCGGCCTACGTGCGTTTCCGCGAGAAGGGGCTCCTGGTGCTGCCCGAGGATCTGCGCCCCGCCATCAAGGACGTGGCCCTGAGCCGCAGCGCGGCGCAGGCCGTCGAGCTGATCGCCAGCGCCCAGACGTTCGAGCGGATCTCGCCGGCGGTCAGCCAGATCCTGGTCGAGGACGAGGTGCGGGTGGACATCGGCAAGTTCACCGCGGCGACCCGGCCGGTGAACGAATTGATCACGGCGCTCGGCGGCATCCGTCTCGACGAGCCGGCGCGCGATCTGAAGAAAGCGATGAGCTCCGAGGCCTACCGCCTGCTCAAGTCGGTCGACCGCCTGCTGGAGGAGGAGAATGCGTACCGGCCCCGCAACGGGGGGTTCGCCTGGTGGAACGGCCTCGTGCCGGCGTCGCCCGCCGCCTGGAGCGCCAAGGACACGACCGAGGTGCAGATCTACCTGGAGAAGACCCGCGCCCGCATCGCCAACCTCTCCCAGGTCTACGCGCAGCCGCTCCTCACCTGGCTGACCCGCGATACCAACCTGCCGCACGAGGTCAAGGTCCTCACCGACAAGTGGCAGTTCATCCTCGACGACCTCCGGGATTTCGACGGCAAGAAGCCCGGCAACCCCGTAGAGACGCTCCAGGACTACATCATCAACAAGATGGCCAAGGTCGACACCCGGAGCTGCCAGACTGCGATCGTCACCAACGTGGCCCAGGCGGGCGACAGCCTGTTCGCCCGCAACCTGCGCGACCTGTCGCGCCAGCTCGAGTCGCGCTGCAACTCGCTCGCGGGCGACCACGTGCTGGAGCTCTACCAGGCCGCAGCGCACTACTTCAACCAGCGCCTCGCCGGCCGCTATCCCTTCACCTCCCGCGCGCCGGGGCCGAGCGTGCCCGAGGCGAACCCGGAGGATCTTCGCGCCTTCTTCCGGCTGTTCGACAAGTGCCAGGAAGTGTTCCGCTCGGTGCCGGACGAGGCGGGCCAGGAGCGGTTGCGCGACGCGCGCGGCTTCATCGAGCGGATCGCGCGGGCGCGGGCGTTCTTCGAGCCATACCTGGATGCCGAGAAGCCGGAGCTCTACCCGTCCTTCGACGTCGAGGCGGACTTCCGCATCCTGCGCGAGCGCGAGGTCGAAGGCAACCAGATCATCGGCTGGACCCTGGAAGTGGGCGGCGAGCGCATCACCGACCGCGAGGTCGAGAACCGCAAGATCCGCTGGCACTTCGGCGAGCCGGTACGGCTTTCGCTGCGCTGGGCGAGCGACGGCCCGTACCAGCCCGTGATCCGCACGCCGCGCTCCGGCCTCTCGGTGCGGGAGCGCACGGTCGTCTACGAGTACACCAACCGCTGGTCGCTCCTCACCGCCCTGGCCGACAACCGCGCCACGCTCCGCGATCTGCCGTCGTACGTCGACGACCAGCCGGTGACTCTGGCGCTCGCGGTCCATACCGAGCCCATCGCGGGCGGCCCCAGGAGCGAGGTCCCCACCCAGGTCTTCCTGCGCCTGACCGTGCTCGCCCCGGGCACGACCAAGGCCCTCGATCCGCCGACCTTCCCGGAGCGTGCGCCGATCTCCGAGCAGCAGCAGCAGGTGGTGGAGAACGAGCTGTGAGCGCGCAGACGGCTACGCCCGCGCCGGTGAACGAGCTGGATCCGCTGCTCGCGCCGATCTCGGACGAGGCGCCGGCCGGCGTCTGGCTGCGCTTCGAGCCGGTCTACGACGAGATCAAGCGCCTGCGCGCCGAGGAGGATGCGGGCCTGCCGCAGGGGATCTGGCAACGCGAGCTCAAGCGCGCCGACTGGCCGGCCGTGGCCGACCTCTGCACCCAGGTCCTGGCGGGCACCAGCAAGGACCTGCAAATCGCGGCCTGGCTGACCGAGGCCTGGATCCACCTGCACGGCTTCCCCGGGCTGGAGCGCGGCGCGCGCCTGCTCGCCGGGCTCTGCCGCCGCTTCTGGCCGGACCTCTATCCGGCGCTGGACCCAGAGGACTCCGAGGCGCGCCTCGCCCCCATCGCCTGGGCCGCGGAGAGGCTCGCGCTCCCCCTCAAGCGGGTCAACGTCACCGCTCCGACCGGCGACGATGCCACGTCCTATGGCTGGAAGGACTGGGAGGCGGGCCTCTACCTGGCGAACCTCTCCCGGCTGGACGCCGCGGCCGCCGCCAAGGAGCAGGAGCGCGGCATGGTGCCGCAGGCCAAGTTCCAGGTCAGCGTCTCGCTCACGCCGGGGACCTGCTTCGGCAGGATCGTCGCGGAGGTCGCCGGGGCCCTCGCGGGCCTGGACGACCTGGACGCGGCGCTGGCCGAGGTTTGCGGACCGGCCGCGCCCAGCCTCACCTCGCTGCGCAGCCCGCTGGCCGCCATCCAGGCCTTCGCGCTCCGCGTGCTGGAGGAGAGAGGGGAGAGCGATCTCGCGCTGCCTGCCGTGGAGACTGCTGGCTGGGAGGAGAGCCCCATGAACGACATGGACAGGGAGCCGAACCCTGCCGCGGCCTCGGGCAACATTTCCAGCCGCGCCGACGCCTACCACCGCCTGAACCAGGCCGCGGAGTTCCTGCTGCGCACCGAGCCGCACAGCCCGGTGCCGTACCTCGTCCAGCGCGCGGTCTCGTGGGGCAACCTGAGCCTCGCCGAGCTCCTCCAGGAGCTTCTCCAGAAGAACGCCGATCTACCCACCGTCTACACGTTGCTCGGCATCAAACGTTCGAGCTGACGATTCACGATCCCCCTGAAAGGAGGACCTGATGGCAGAGAGCACGCAGAAGAAACTGAGCCGGATCCGGCCACCGCGGGTCCAGATCACCTACGACCTCGAAACGGGCGGCGCCATCGAGATGAAGGAGCTGCCCCTGGTCGTGGGGATTCTGGCCGACCTCGCGGGACAGCCGGAGAACCCGCTCCCGCCGGTCAAGTCGCGGAAGTTCGTCGACATCGACCGCGACAACTTCAACGAGGTCCTGGCCTCCATCGGCCCGCGCCTGTCCTTCACCGTGGCCAACAAGCTGCGCGAGGACGGCGGCAACCTGCCGCTCGAGCTGAAGTTCCGCAAGCTCGACGACTTCCGCCCCGAAACCGTGGTGCAGCAGGTCGATCCGCTGCGGCAGCTCTTCCTCGCGCGCCAGCGCTTGAACGACCTGCTCGCCAAGCTCGACGGCAATGACGACCTCGACGCCCTGCTGCAGGACGTCGCCACCAACACCGAAAGCCAGGAACAGCTCAAGTCGCTGACGAACGGAGGCAACGGAAATGCCAGCTGAGACCCCCAGCCCCACCCCTGAGAGCGCCGCTCCGCCTCCGGCCACGATGGTCCAGACGGCGGCCGAGCCGGCGGGCGAGACGTCCCTGCTCGATACCATCATCGCCAAGGGCCGGCTGGCCCGCGACGACAGCCAGAAGGAACGGGCGCGCGACCTGGTAGGCGAGTTCGTCCACCAGATCCTGGACGAGGGCATGACCATCAGCCACGACACGATGGCCATGATCCAGGCCCAGATCGCCCACATCGACGAGCTGATCAGCGCGCAGCTCAACGAGATCCTTCACCATCCCGAGTTCCAGAAGCTGGAGGCGTCCTGGCGCGGCCTCCAGTACCTGGTGATGAACACCGAGACCGGCACGGGCCTGAAGCTGCGGCTCCTCTGCCTGTCGAAAAAGGAGCTGTTCAAGGACCTCGACCAGGCGATCGAGTTCGACCAGAGCTCCCTCTTCAAAAAGATTTACGAAGAGGAGTACGGCACCTTCGGCGGCCATCCGTTCAGCCTGATGATCGGCGACTTCGAGTTCGGCCGCCATCCGCAGGACATGGCGCTGCTGGAGAAGGTCGCGGGCGTGGCCGCCGCGGCCCACGCGCCGTTTATCGCCGCGGCCTCGCCGCGCCTCTTCGACATGGACACCTTCACCGAGCTCGGCAACCCGCGCGACCTCGCCAAGGTCTTCGAGAGCTCCGAGCTGATCAAGTGGCGCTCGTTCCAGCAGGCCGAGGACTCGCGCTACGTCGCCCTGGCGCTGCCGCACGTGCTGCTGCGCCTCCCCTACGGCCCCGACACGATCCCGACCGAGGACTTCACCTACGTCGAGGACGTGGACGGCCGCGATCACAAGAAGTACCTCTGGGGCAACGCCGCCTACGCCCTGGGGCAGCGCATCACCAACGCCTTCGCGCTCTACGGCTGGTGCGCCGCCATCCGCGGCGTCGAGGGCGGCGGCGTGGTGCAGGGGCTGCCGACCCACACGTTCAAGACCGACGAGGGCGACATCGCCCTCAAGTGCCCGACCGAGATCGCCATCACCGACCGCCGCGAGAAGGAGCTGGACACCCTCGGATTCATCGCGCTCTGCCACTGCAAGGGGACCGACTACGCGGCCTTCTTCGGCGGCCAGACCACGCAGAAGCCGCGGGCGTACGACACCGACGCGGCCAACGCCAACGCCCGCATCTCGGCGCGGTTGCCTTACATCCTGGCGGCCTCGCGCTTCGCCCACTACCTCAAGGTGATCTGCCGCGACAAGATCGGCAGCTTCCAGACCAAGGACGGCATCGCCCTCTTCCTCAACCGCTGGATCACCAAGTACGTCCTGGGCACGGACGAGGCCGGGCAGGACCTCAAGGCGCAGTTCCCGCTGCGCGAGGCGCGCATCGACGTCTTCGACATCCCCGGCAAGCCGGGAGCGTACCGCGCGGTCGCTTTCCTGCGTCCGCATTTCCAGCTCGAAGAGCTGACCGCCTCGATCCGGCTGGTGGCCGAGCTGCCGCCGCCCGTGGCGGGCTGATCCGGCCTGACCTGGTAGATAACAAGGAGATCCATCATGGCAAGCAACATGTACCTCAAGTTCGACCCCCCGCTCGAAGCGGGGAGCAGCGCCGCGAAGCACGAGAAGGAGATCGAGGTGCTCTCCTGGAGCCACGGATTCACGCAGCCGACGAGCCCCACCCGGAGCACCGCCGGCGGCGCCACCGTGGAGCAGGCGAGCCATCACAACCTGAGCTTCACCAAGTACCTCGACGCCGCCACCCACACGCTCGTGCGGAACTGCTGGAGCGGCAAGCAGATCAAGCAGGCCACGCTCTCCTGCTACCGCTCCTCCGGCGACGAGAAGAACGAGCCCGTGCAGTACCTGTCCATCGTGATGGACCACGTGGTCATCTCCAACTACAGCGTCTCCGGCGGCCCCGGCGACATCCCGGTGGAGAACGTCTCGCTCGACTACGGGATCGTCCAGTACAACTACATCGAGCAGAAGAAGGCCGACGGCCAGGGCGACGGCAACAAGCCTGCGAAGCACGACCTCGAGACGAGGACCATCAGTTAGCAGGACGAGGAGACAGCGAAGATGGAGGTCCGTACGCCGTTGTTCGACCGCCTGGTCGACCGCGCTCCCAAGCTCCGGCACGAGGTGCGTCCGTCGCGCACCCTCGACCGCCGGGGCCTCCTGGAGTCGGTGTGCCGGGAGCTGGAGCGGTTGCTCAACACCCGCTGCCCGTTCCCGGTGCACCGGCTGGCGGATCGCCCGCGCTCGGTCATCGACTACGGCCTCCCCGAGCTGACCGGCTTCTCGGCGCACCGGCTCGACGACCGCGAGCGGCTGGCGGAGCTGATCCGCCGGACGATCGAAGCCTTCGAGCCCCGCCTCGCCGAGGTCCGGGTCCGGCTGGAGCCGGTCGCGGGCGACGCCCTCTCCCTGACTGGTCACATCGACGCCCTTTTTCAGGGCGACTCCGTGACCGAGCCGGTCTCCTTCCATACGGTCGTCGAAACGCGCAGCGGAAAGGTGGAGGTGGTCCATGGCGGCGCTTGACGACGGGCTCCTGCGCTACTACCTCGACGAGCTCGCCTACCTGCGGCACGCCGGCCAGGACTTCGCCACCACCTATCCCAAGGTGGCGGCGCGCCTGGAGCTGCAACCCGGCGAATGCCCCGACCCGCACGTCGAGCGGCTGATCGAATCGTTCGCATTCCTCACCGCCCGCATCCAGAGCGACCTCGACGCCGACTTCCCCGAGGTCGCCAAGGAGCTGCTGGACGTCCTCTATCCTCACTACCTGCGCCCCATCCCGTCGCTGGCGGTGGCGCGCTTCGACGTCGATCCCGAGCGCGGCAAGCTCACCAGCGGCTACGAGATCCCGCGCGAGACTCCCTTGTTCGTCCATGCCGAGCGCGGCGCGGTCTGCCGGCTGCGCACCTGTTATCCGGTCACGCTCTGGCCCGTCGAGATCGCCGAGGCGGAGCTGGAGTCGCCGGACCGCTACGACTTCACCAGCGGACTGCCCGACGTCACCGCGGTCCTGCGGCTGCGGCTGCGCTCCCAGACCGATCCGTTCGAGAAGCTCGGGGTCGACCGCCTGCGCTTCCACCTGACCGGCGATCCGGTCCTGGTGGGAAGGCTCTACGAGCTGCTCCTGGTCGACTTGAAAGGTGTCGTGATCGTTCCGGGGGATGGAGCGGCTCCGTTCCATCTGCCGTCCTCGGCCGTCCATCCCGTGGGCTTCGCCGAAGACGAGGCGCTGCTGCCCTATCCGCGTACCTCGCACCCGGGCTACCGGCTGCTCCAGGAGTACTTCGCGTTTCCGGAGAAGTTCCACTTCGTCGACCTGGAAGGGCTCGCCGGCCGCCCCGGCCGCGCCGGCCGCGCCAGCGGCGCGACGACCGACGTGATCTTCCTGCTCCGGCGCCGGCCCGGCCGCCTGCCCGTGCGGCCCGACACCTTCGCGCTCGGCTGCACGCCGGTGGTCAACCTGTTCCCCAAGACGAGCGAGCCGGTCCGCGTCGATCACCGCCAGATCGAGTACCGCCTGGTGGCCGACATGCGGCGCGAGGCCACGACCGAGGTCCATTCCATCCTCTCGGTCTCCGGCTCGTCCAACCTCTCGGACCGGGCCCGCGAGTACGCGCCCTTCTACTCGTTCACCCACGCCATGCAGCGGAGCAGCCAGAAAGCCTTCTGGCACGCCCGGCGGGTGCCGGCCCAGGGCGGCAAGACCGGCACCGAGATCCTGCTCTCCTTCCGCGACCTCGACTTCAAGCCGGCCCTGCCTCCGGACGAAACGGTGTTCGCCCACGTGCTCTGCACGAACCGCGGCCTGGCTTCCGAGCTGCCGGCCGAGAAGGAGCTGCTGACCGACGAGGCCCTGCCGGTGCGCCGCATCGTCTGCGTGCGCAAGCCGACCCCTCCTCTGATGCCGCCGCTCGCCGGCCAGGCCCTGTGGCGCCTCGTCTCCCACCTCTCCCTCAACTACCTGTCGCTCGCAGGCGGAAAGGCGGGGCTGCGCGCGCTGCACGAGATCCTCGGCCTCTACTGCTTCTCCGACGCGCCGTCGCTGCAGCGCCAGATCCAAGGCATCCACGGGATCTCGCCGCGCAAGGTGGTGCGCCGCATGGGCGACGAGGCATGGAAAGGTTTCTGTCGCGGCACGGAGATCACGCTCACCTTCGACGAGACGAAGTACGTGGGCAGCAGCGCCTTCATGCTCGCCTCGGTGCTCAACCGCTTCTTCGCCCTGTATGCTTCGACCAACTCGTTCACCCAGCTCGTGATCCAGCGCACAGGACGCGAAGGAGAGTGGAAGCGATGGCTGCCTATGGCTGGCGCCGGCACCGTGCTGTAGACGAAGGGCTCTTCGCCGAGGGGCACCTGTTCAGCTTCCTGCAGGCCGTGCGCCTGCTGGAGACGATGCACCCCGAGCGCACGCCGCCGGGCGAAGGCATCGATCCGGCCGTCGAAGTCGTCCGCTTCCGCTCCGCCGTGCGGCTCGACTTCCCGCCCGGCGACGTCGACGAGGTCCGGCAACCGGTCAATGGGAATCCGGCCGAGATGACCGTCCATGTCCTCGGCCTGGCCGGCCTGCACGGGCCGCTGCCGCCCTCGATCACCGAGCTCGCCATGGAGCGCAGCTTCCATGGCGACCGGGCGTTGCGCGACTTCCTCGATCTTTTCAACCACCGGCTGGTCTCGCTGCTCTACCGGGCGCGCAAGAGGTACCGGCCGGCGCTCGATCCCGGCGCGCCGGGCAGGGGAAGGATCGCCTCGGTTCTGCTCGCGATGATCGGTCTCGGCACGCCCCACCTCGCGGGCCGCATGGGCATCGAGGACCGTTCCCTGCTGGCCTACGCCGGCTTCCTGCTGGCCAGGCCGCGGCCGACGGTGGGGCTCGTCCGGCTTCTGGAGGACTGCTTCGACATCCGGGTCGAAGTCTCCGAGCGCAAGGGGGCGTGGCACGGCCTGGAAGAGGGAGACGTGACCCGTCTGGGGAGCCAGAACCGCGCCCTGGGGGCCAGCACCGTCCTGGGCTCGCGCATCTGGGACCAGGCCGCGAGCTTCGAGGTGCGGCTCGGTCCGCTCTCCTACGACCAGTTCCTCTCCTTGCTCCCGGGGGGGCACGCCCATCGCCCTCTGGCCTCGGTCGTCCGCTTTTACGTCCGCGAGGAGCTGGACTTCGGGCTGCGCCTCACCCTGAAGGCCGAGGAGGTGCCGGACCTGCGCCTTGGCGGCGGAGCGAGGCTCGGATGGACCTCCTGGCTCAAAACCAGGCCCTTCGCCTGCAATGACTCGCAGGTGAGCATCACTGGACAGTCATGAGCAGCGAGCTCAAGACCCTCATCGGGAAGCTCAACCCGGTCTGCCGGCGCGGCCTGGAGACCGCGGCGGCTCTCTGCGTGGGTCAGACCCACTACAACGTCGAGGTCGAGCACCTGCTCCTGAAGCTCCTCGACCTGCCGGCCACCGATCTCGGCCCGGTGCTGCGCTACTACGCGGTCGATCCGGGCGAGCTGTCGCGGCAGCTCAACCAGGCCATGGAGCGCTTCGACCGCGGCAACGGCCGCACGCCGGCCATGTCGCCGCAGATCCTGCGCCTGCTCCGCGAAGGATGGTCGCTCTCCTCGCTCCACCTGGAAGCGTCCGCCATCCGTTCCGGAGCCCTGCTCCTGGCCCTGTATGAGGACGACGCGCTGCGGACGACCATCCACGAGTCCTGCCCGCTCCTGGCCCGCATCCCGAGGGAGTCGCTGCGCGAGACCCTGCGCGACCTGATCCGCGACTCTGCCGAGGAGACCGGGGCGCCGACCACTCCGAACGGAAATACTGCGAAGTCCGAAGGGACCCCGATGGCGGCTCCGAAGGGAACCACCGCCCTCGACAAGTACACGCTCGACCTGACCGCCGACGCCCGGGGCGGCCGCATCGATCCCATCCGCGGGCGCGATCTGGAGATCCGCCAGGTGATCGACATCCTGACCCGCCGCCGGCAGAACAACCCGATCCTGGTCGGTGAAGCGGGCGTGGGCAAGACCGCCATCGCCGAAGGGTTCGCCCTGCGGATCGCGGCGGGAGAAGTCCCCCGGCCTCTGCGCGAGATCGTGCTGCGCATCCTGGACCTGGGGCTCCTCCAGGCCGGCGCCGGGGTCAAGGGCGAGTTCGAAGAGCGGCTCAAGTCGGTGATCTCGGAGGTCAAGGCCTCGCCGAAGCCGGTGATCCTCTTCATCGACGAGGCGCACACCCTGATCGGCGCGGGCGGCCAGGCCGGCCAGGGCGACGCGGCCAACCTGCTCAAGCCCGCCCTCGCCCGCGGCGAGCTGCGCACCATCGCCGCCACCACCTGGTCCGAATACAAGAAATATTTCGAAAAGGACCCGGCGCTCACTCGCCGCTTCCAGCTCGTCAAGGTCGAAGAGCCCGACGAGGAAGGCGCTCTCGACATGCTGCGCGGCATCGCCCCGCACCTGGAAAAGCATCACGGCGTGCAGATCCTCGACGAGGCCGTGCGCAGCTCCGTGGCGCTCTCCCACCGCTACCTCTCCGAAAGGCGCCTGCCCGACAAGGCCATCGGCGTGCTCGACACCGCCGCCGCCCGCGTGGCGCTCGCCCAGGAGGGGACGCCCGCCGCCGTCGAAGACCTCGACCGCCGCATCCGCATCGCCGAAGCCGAGTTGGACGTGCGCAAGCGCGCCGACGGCAAGCCCCCGCAGGGACCGACCGCATCCGAGCTCGAAGAAGAGATCTCCGGCCTCCAAAAAGAGAGAGAAAGCGTCCGGGAACGCTGGGGCAAGGAGCGCGATCTCGTCGCGGAGATCCGCAAGCTCTCCGGCAACGGAAGCTCGGAGCACATGGCCGACCTCCGCCGCCAGCTCGACGCGCTGCAGGAGCCCGAGCCCCTGGTGCCGCTCTCCGTGGACTCCCGCTCCGTGGCCGGCGTCGTCTCGGGCTGGACCGGCATCCCGGTGGGCCGCATGCTCGCCGACGAGATCCGCAGCGTCATGAACCTGAAGGACCGCATGGCCGAGCGCATCGTCGGCCAGCCGCAGGCGCTCGACGCGATCGCCCGCCGGATCGCAACATCCCGAGCCGGCCTCGAAGATCCCTCCAAGCCCAAGGGCGTGTTCCTCCTCGTGGGTCCCACGGGCGTGGGCAAGACCGAGACCGCGCTGACGCTCTCCGACCTGCTCTACGGCGGCGAGCGCAACCTGATCTCCTTCAACATGTCCGAGTTCCAGGAGGCCCACTCCGTTGCGACCCTGAAGGGCGCGCCGCCGGGCTACGTCGGCTACGGCAAGGGAGGCGTGCTCACCGAGGCCGTGCGCCGCCGGCCGTGGAGCGCCGTGCTCTTCGACGAGATCGAAAAGGCCCATCCGGACGTGATCGATCTCTTCTATCAGGTTTTCGACAAGGGCATCCTGGAAGACGGCGAGGGCGTGCCGGTCGACTTCAAGCACACGGTGATCCTGCTCACCTCGAACGCCGCCGCCGAAGTGATCGAGGACGCCTGCCGCGAGGGAGCGCGCCCCGATCCGGCTGCACTGCTGGAAGAGCTCCGCCCGGCCCTGCTGCGCTGGTTCCGTCCGGCCCTCCTGGCGCGGCTGGTGATCGTGCCCTACTACACGCTGGGCGCCGACGAGATCGTGCGCATCGTGGAGCTCAAGCTGCGCTCGATCAAGCAGCGCATCCGCGAGAACCACGCCGCCGAGCTGACCTTCGACGAGGGCCTGATCGAATCCCTGGCCGGCCGCTGCAATCCCGAGAGCGGAGCCCGCGAGATCGATCAGATTTTGACGCAGACCCTCCTGCCCGAGCTGTCGACGAGAATCCTCGAGCGCATGGCGAAGGGCGTGAGCTTCACAAAGATCCACGTCTCGGTGGACGAGATGGGGAGATTCATCTGAGCCGCGTCCACCTCGTGCTCGACCAGGGGGATCTGGAGGTGCCTGAGTGAAGTCATTCTGGAAGAAGCTCAATAACGTGACCCCTGGCCCCAATACATTTGGTGACATCACGCTCCAGGGCCCAAAGCTGCAGAGCCAATACGACGCGATTCTGAACCCTCCCGGCAGAATCCGGATAGAGGCAACACCGTTCGGCGGCGGCATGAACGGGTATCAATTGCGCGCCACCGAAGGTGGCGGACCAAACGTCGAAGAAGTCTACTGGTTGCCGTGGCTGGACCAACAGGTGACATCCGCCATGAGGGCAGACTTCGAAAACAGTCACTGCAACTTCTTCCTGACGACCGGGCTGACGGGATGCCGCTTCACGGTCTCGCCCGACCTGGTCTTGCATGTTGCGGCTACGGCCGGCGGCGGAACGCACGCCAGCCGTTCCCAGGTCGAAGAAGAGTTGACGGGCCCACGGAATCCCCTCACCCGTCGGTTGTCGAGCACGCACACCGGCGCAGCGAACGATTTCCACTACCCGGGACTCCACCGTACCCTGGTCTTCGGCATCAAGCGGCATGCCGGTGCCTGGACCTACAAGATTTTCCGGACCCACCCTCCTCCTGGAAGTTGGGAGACCCTGCTGTAGCTTCCGCGGGCGCGGGTCATACATCACCCTCGAGGACGGCCCTGCCCTGCAACTGCGCGTCTCCTGGCTTCACTAGATAGATAGTCATGGAACCTGGATTGCCTGACCGAGAGCGGCGCCCGCGGGATCGATCAGATCGCAGAGACGCCCGCCGCCTTGTCCTCGACCGGCCAACGGTCGTGGGTCTCGCGGCGGGGCTGGTGATGCTGCAGCTCCTGATCTTCTCGGCGGGGTTCCTGCTGGGGGCCGCCGAAGGTGTGCAGGCCCTCACCCCCCCCGACCCCCCTCTCCCGCTCCGCCCGAACACATTCGCCCCGGGAGAGGGGGGAGTCCGACTCGCGAGCTTCGCGGTCTCTCCTGTTGAGCCGGCAAGGGCTCCCGCGAGCCGTCCCGCCCCCATCCCCAAGGCAGCCGCTGCACCGAAGAAAGCGTCGCGGCCCTCGCCGCTCGCCAAAGGCTCCTTCCTCGTCCCGCCGCCGACCGTGACGGCCAAGCGCCGAACCTTGCCCGTCCGGACAACCCCGCGGCTCCATCGCTCCGCGGAGGCCTACGCTGCGATGATCCGCGAAGCCGCCGAGAGGCACTCCGTCTCTCCCGCGCTCGTGGAAGCCGTGGCTCGGGTGGAATCGGGGTTCAACCCTCGCGCGCTGTCGCACAAGGGAGCGCGCGGCCTGATGCAGGTGATCCCGGCAACGGGCCGGCGTTTCGGCGTCCGCTCCGACAAACTGTTCGATCCGGAGCACAACCTTGCTGCCGGCACCGCCTATCTCGCCTGGCTGTCCAAGCGCTACCGCGGCAACCTGGACTTCGTCCTCGCCGCCTACAACGCAGGAGAAGGCGCGGTGGACGACCACGGCGGCATCCCGCCCTACCGCGAGACCCGCGACTACGTACAGCGGGTGAAGGCTTCGCTGCGCTCGATCGAGGAACGGGTGGGAACGGTCACGGATGACAGTATGACGGCAGGAATGGTTACGGCAGGTCAGTAGGCCACGACTTTAGGCCGAAGGCCGCGGGATCGTGCTGGCCTTCTATTACGCGGCCCGCTATAATGGCACCCGTGATACGCTCCTTCGCCGACCGGGGGACGGAAGACGTCTTTGACGGCCTGAGCAGCAAGGAGGCGCGGGCGGTCTGCCCCATGAGCCTATGGGCCGTCGCGCGAAGGAAGCTCGACCAGCTCAACCGCGTGCGGGCGCTCGGTGATCTCAGGATCCCGCCCGGCAACCGGCTCGAACGGCTGGTCGGGGACCGGGCAGGACAGTACAGCATCCGGATCAACGATCAATACCGGGTATGCTTTCGCTGGAAAGAAGGTCATGCCGATGATGTCGAAATCACGGATTACCACTGAGGACCGCAGGGTGGAGCACCGGCTGCCGAAGCATCGGCCTCCCACGCATCCGGGGGAGATGCTGCTGGAGGAGTTCCTGAAGCCGCTAGGTGTCAGCCAGTCGGCCTTCGCGATCCGCCTGGGAGTCTCCTTTCCCCGCCTCAACGAGATCATTCGCGGGAAGCGCTCCGTCACCCCCGATACGGCCCTGCGGCTGGCGCGCGTGCTTGGAATGTCCGCAGACTTCTGGCTGGGGCTCCAGCAGGACTGGGATCTCTGGCACGCAATGCGAAGCGAAGATGCGGCCGCCATCGAGCGGCTCGAGCCCCTGCGGCGCCTGGGCTGAAGACGCCTCTGCATCCGCCGAGCTGCTCGGCGCCGATATCCTTACGGTCCGGGAGACCCGAAAGCTCCAGGAGCCGCGCAAGCCTGCCCCCTAGGAGCCTGTCGGGAAACCTCCGGAGTTGCTGGGAGGTAGTAAAATCGTCGTCATGGAGACGACGCGATTCCGCAGCTACGCACCGGATCAACTGTTGCTGCTGCCTCCCGATCTGCGCGAGTGGTTGCCGGAGGGGCATTTGGCCTACTTCCTTCTCGATGTCATAGGGGAGTTGGATCTTTCCGAGATCTACAGCTCCTACGACGGCACGCGTGGGGGGCAGCCCGGGTTTGATCCCCGTCTGATGTTGGGATTGCTCCTGTACGGCTACTGTCTGGGGATTGTCAGCTCGCGCAAGATCGAGAGGGCGACCTATGAGAGCGTGCCGTTTCGAGTCTTGGCGGCCAATCAGCATCCCGATCACGACACGATTGCGGAGTTCCGTCGTCGCCACCTGGGAGCTCTGTCGCGATTGTTCTTCCAGATCCTTCGTCTTTGCCAGAAGGCGGGTCTGGTGCAGTTGGGTCATGTGGCTCTGGACGGCACGAAGATGCGGGCCAATGCCTCCAAGCACAAAGCGATGAGCTACGGACGGATGAAAGAGAAGATCGCCGAGTTGGAGGCTCAGGTGCAGGAGCTTTTGGCGGAGGCTGAAGCTGCGGACGAGGCCGAGGATGCTCGCTACGGAAAGAGTCGCGGCGAAGAGTTGCCGGAGGAACTGCGTTTTCGCCAGAGCCGTCTGGAGAAGATCCGTCAAGCCAAGGCGGCCCTGGAAGCCCAGGCCCAAGCTGAGGCGCAGCGGGCGAAGAAGCCTGAGGACAAGCCTCCCGGCTCAAACTCTGGCCAAGGAGGTGGAGAAGGTCCCCCACCGGCTTTGAAGGTTGATCCTGCGGACAAAGCGCAACGCAACTTCACCGATCCGGACTCGCGAATCATGCAAGACGGAGCAACGAAGTCTTTCGAGCAGTGTTACAACTGCCAGGCGGCTGTAGATAGTCAGGCGCAAGTGATCGTGGCGGCACAGGTTACGCAACAGGCCAATGACAAGCAGCAGGTCAAGCCACTGCTTGAGGAGATGAAGAAGAACCTGGCGGAAAAGAAACCGCGGTCAGTGAGTGCGGATGCGGGCTACTACAGCGAAGACAATGTGCGCTACCTGGAAGGCGACGAGATCGAGGCTTATATAGCGGCGGGACGCCGGAAGCATGGCGACAAGAGCAAGGCTCCGCGCGGGCGGATCCCTTCGGGAGCGACCCTGAAAGAGCGGATGGCTCGCAAGTTGCTGACCTTGAAAGGCAAACGAGAGTACTCGAAACGCAAAGAGACGGTGGAGCCAGTGTTTGGCCAGATTAAGGGGGTCCGCGGGCTACGTCAGTTCTCTTTGCGTGGCTTTACTGCCGTGCAGGGAGAGTGGCGCGTGATGTGTCTGACTCACAACCTGCTCAAGCTGTTTCGGAGCGGATGGACCCCTCAGGCAGCTGCCTGAGGGAGGACGCCTCAGCACTCCAGGGCGTTCGCTAGAGTTTTCTAAGCTCAGGGTCCCCCAAATCACCGGGACTGGCTCAGATCCGGGGGAAGACACTACCTTCGCCCCGGTTATCCGACAGGCTCCTAG